>NZ_JBWJVQ010000286.1:0-2691 GCF_056339875.1 Blautia sp. ZXY-1-C6 | reverse complement strand
CACGGCAGTAGCACTTATCAATGACTAATTTCAATTGTGCTGACATTCCCCACCAATAAACTGGCGTAGCAAAAAGAATCATATCTGCGGCAGCAATTTTATCAATTGTAGGATTTGTATCATCCTTATCGACGCATCCCTTAGAGCATTGACAGACACCACATCCCCTGCATGGTGCAATGTTGAGTTTGTCGGGTTCAATGATTTCAATTTCATTCTTTTCTGACGCTCCTTTTATAAATGCATTGATTGCTGTCAGCGTGTTTCCTTTTCTGGCACTTCCATTAATGATTACAATTTTCATGCGTGTATCCTCCAACTTTTTCAATTCAAATAACTTTAGGTTGCCTGTCATAAAATATTCGAGAAGAACTCTTCTAGTAAACTATTGATCATCTCCGGTTTATCTGTATTAGAATTATGACCGGCCCCTTCAATCCACTTTAAAGGAATTTTCGTTTTTCGATGCCATTCTCTGTTATACCTTATGCATGAACCGGCATGATCCTTTGTACCACATATCAACAGGAAAGGACATTTGATTTCATAAGGCAGATCCTTTTCCATCGCCTCTGCCAGAATACGAAATCCATGCCCGGCAATTTGTGCATAACGATGCTGATCACCATCATAGACCAGCATCATTTTCTTCATCAGGTTTCTGCCATAATTAGAAGTTGCAACTCCCTTTGTTCCGGATTTCAAAAGCAACTTCCATGGGTAATGTGCATATACTGGTTCCATTCTTTTCAGAAGCCAGATCTCCGCTGCTGTCACATAGTTTCTCTGGAGCGGTGCTGAATCAATGGAAATAAAACCTGCCAGCCGGTCAGGATACAATTGTGCATAAGCCTGGCCTACATATCCTCCCATTGATTGACCGATTATAATTGGTTTTATGATTTCTTCTTTTTCAAGAATCCCATTCAGCCATTTTGCCTTATCAAACAAGTCAAAATCAAACCGGAACGGCCAGGAAGAGGCATGAGCCGGTGCATCCCATACAATAATATTATATTTTCCATCGAAGTACGCAACCTGTTTATCAAACAGTCTATGGTCAGCAGTCAGCCCCGGAAGAAATACAAGCGTCGTTGTATCCAAACTCAGAATACTTGACCAATAGTGAATTGTTCCGCAAGGAGTTTGATATGTACTTTCCTTCAACAAATCCACCTCCGCAATTTTCATTTTTCTCAGTTACACAACCTGAAAAACTTTAACTATTTTCATATTGGTTTTTTATATCAAATACATTCTGCTACATCTCATCCGGTTTTTGACCATCGTGGGCTTTCCATTGACACTCCGTCAATTTCATATCTGTAAATACCGCTTTAAACGATGAATCTTCCGGACTGCATGCATAAATTCCAAATTTGATTTTTCCTGCACCAGCCCACATATGACAAATCCTCATTTGCTTAAACCGTATGCCATCCTCAGAACATTCAATGCAATAATCATCTTCACGTCTACTGAGACGATACCACATAGATTTAATCTCTGCATCAATTTCCGTAGTTGCCCAATCTGAATATCCATTGTTTGTCACAACACTTCCCAGGTGCTGAAAATTGTCATTCTCATATTCTATAGAACCTTTCAACCAATTCTCACTGTCAAGATACATAACCACACCGCACTGATCAAAGCGATGATGGCTTTCCTTAAAATCTGTTTTCACCATAAATGAAAAAAACTTTTCCTCTGTTTCTATCTGTAAAACCGGAGCATTATCATTGCGGAAATGATAGTAAGTTCTTTGCCACAAATCAGTTCTAGTACATCGTTTCGTAAATAACTATACCAATCGCGTAGGATGCGGATTCGAGTGTGCAGGTCTAAAAGCCTCAGCGTAGCGGGCTACGCTGAGGCTTTTAGACCTGCGCAATCGGATTCGCAGACAAGTGAGTGGTATAGTTATTTCGAAAACGATGTACTAGTCTGTGTAATAATCTCAATTTTGTCATCTGTCAGCGTGTAATCATCAGGTTCTCTCATCCACTTAAAATCTTTTATATTCATTTCATTATCCCTCCAACTTCCGATTTCTATTTTCGTTTCCATAGCATAGTGTACTCTTTTTCACCAGTATCTTCATCCAAATCTTCACATTGAATAATGAACCCTTCTCTTTGATAAAAAGAAATTGCTCTGGCATTCTTCTGGTATACATTTAATCGTAAGCTAACTTTTTTATCCTTAACATAATCTAATAAAAGCTTACCTATGCCACATGACTGCATTTCATCGGAGACAAAAATACCTTCGATATATTCAGCATTTAGTCCTACAAATCCTTGAATCATTTTATCATCTTCATACACATAGACTTCGGATTGTGACATCATTTCTTTCACTAATTCATAATTACTTTTCCAGTATTGATTGGAAATAAAATAATGTGCTTTCAGATTTGTCTTTAACCATATGTCAGCAACTCTATCGATATCTCCGTTCAGCAACTTTCTAATCATAACAAATATTCTCCACAACTACATCCTTTATGCTTTTCTCTTTTATCCATTCTATCACAAGCTCACCATTAATCATCAATTTTTTGATATTTTTTCTTTTCCCCTACTGCAAAACAGCATCTGAGCGTTTCGTTATATAGAGTGGTACAAATACAGAGCAAAACTAAAAGTACACCTGACAGTAATGCTATCAGACATTGTTTTGCCTTTG
>NZ_JBWJVQ010000285.1:0-7780 GCF_056339875.1 Blautia sp. ZXY-1-C6 | reverse complement strand
TTTTTCAGCATTTCCCGGATTTCTCTGCCGGGACTTTCCACGCCTTCATCCGGAGTCTGCATCTCTGCATCCAGAATGGCGTCTGCATCTGCTGCATCTGCAGTCTTCCCGGTTTCTATTTCCATCTCCGCTTCCCGAACCTGAGAATCTGTATCTTGCTTCCATTCTGTTTCATCTTCATTTAAAGATTTATCCTGCACTTTTTCGTCCAGACCTGCATCTTCCGGGTCATCCCATGGTTTCTCTTTGCCATTCTCTTCCTGTTCTTTTTCAACACAGAGTTTTTCGGATTTTTTCATTCCAAAACGAATCATGATCAAAAATACAATGTCTGCCACTCCATCAGCAGTCAGAATAATTCCGGAAAACAGGATCATCCGGGTTACACTCAAAAAAGAATAGAGCAACATGGAAACACCCAGCACAATAAATACCAGACAGCCAATAAGAATAATCTTCCAGTGTCCTCTCTGGGCTTTTTTCAGTCTGTAACTTCCCTTTATCTTCCAGATACTGTCAACCAGTACCAAGGCTCCCAGTAAATATGGCAGGATTTTGATCACAATTTGCGGTGTAAAGAAAAGAAAAATTCCAAGCACCATGACGATCACACCTGTAAACAAATCAAGAATCGTTGCCTTTTCCTTCTCAGCTGTATAAATAACAATATGATAAATACCGGAAGCGATCATTACCAGTCCGAATACAATCTTGCAGATAATGTTTACGGTCTGGTCCGGAACCAGGAGCAGACACAGACCAAATGCCAGATAAAAAACCGATGATAAAATCTCGCTTTTTAAAAAATCAGAAACTTTTTTCCCCATAACCTTTTCCTCCTGACTGTATGATAGCAAGTCCACACCCACTCTTATTGCTTTTCGCAATCTCCGCAGGGGACTTACTTGATTCGGTTAAAAATACTATTCCATTTCTTCTAAAATAGTATAACTTCTTTCTTTCTCTTCGTCCACAGGCAACTGCATGACTTTGTGTAAAATTTGTGAATTTTTCCTTGAAGTTTTTTTAGTGCGTATTATAATTATAGCGATACTCATAAATAATACATTTGAGAGTATTGCTATAAATAAAACTATGTCATAAAATGGATATTTTTCCATAGGAAGGATTTATTTTGAAAAAACAACCAAAGAATAAAGTTTTATTTCTTATCCCTGTCGGTGTTATACTCGCCGGTGCAGTGATTTTTTTATGCACCCGCGGAAATGAGAATGATTCTGTCTGTAAAGAAAATGTAGCCCGCCTTCAGGCTCTGGAAAATTCAGACATTTCACAGACAGAAGAACAGCTTCAGGCTCTGAAACAGACAACCGGCATTTCTTCCGGTTCTGATGCTTCAGACGGTTCCGGATCTACCCTGTTAAGTGATGTAGAAATCCGACAGGTTTTTGCCGGAAACGTCATCATCGGTGACTCTATCACAGAATCCATCGTAGAATACGGATATCTGGATACGGATGTGGTAGTCAGCAAACGAGGATTAAATGTAGGTGCAGCCGATGATCAGATCAGTACGGCAATTGCTCTGAATCCCTCTCATGTATTCATGGCATTTGGTTCCAACGACCTGGAAATATATGGTTCGGCTTCATCAGAATTTATTGATGCATACAGGACGCAGATAAAGAAAATCCAGACAGCCTTACCAGATGTCCCAATTTATATCAACTGCATTCTGCCGATTACTGATGAAGCGATCGCACAGACTCCTGATCTTGGATATTACCCTGATTATAATGAAGGACTTATCAAACTCTGTCAGGAAATGGGATGTACCTTTATTGACAATTCAACGATTGTAACAGACAGTTCAGAAAATCTGTATGAACCGGACGGTGAACATGTGATTCAGGACTACTATCCCAAATGGCTGACAAATATGGCACAGATTGCGGGGTTAAAGGCATGAAAAATTATTTACATATTTTTATCAAGGGTGCATTTGTTCTTTTCCTTATCGCATATCTGGCTGTCCTGTATACCTCCGACAGCGCAAAGAATGTACCCATGGAACAGATTGCACAGACTATGGAACAGGATTCTAATATCACTTCTTTGAATAAAGAAGCACGTTCCGATCTGAAACATTATTATCAGACAGATGACCGCAATATTGACGGCTATTTCTTCTACAAAGCCGCTTCACCCATGGCAGTAGAAGAAATCTGTATTATGAAGGCCACTGACAATACCCAGGCAAATACTTTGCTTGAAAATGCAAACGCCCATCTCTCCGGTCAGAAGCAGGTATTTGAGGGATATGGCACAGATCAGATGGCTCTTCTGAACAATGCAGTTGTTGGAAAAAAAGGAAACTATGTATATTATATGTGCGGCGCAGACGCACAGAACTGGCGCACTGCCTTTCTTTCCATGATATAAGCATTTTACTTTAATCCTCGTAACTGTTCCGCATTTTACGCTAATGGACTGCAGAACCATTACTATGGCAGTCCTCTTAATAATACCGTTAAGAGAAAATGCAGTTAAGAGAATTACTATAATATTCATAATATCCAGATTGGAGAACTTTTAATATGGTATTCAACAGTATATTTTTTATATTCTGCTTTCTTCCGGTTTTCATGCTGATCTACTACCTGGTACCGGGAAAGCTCCGCAATCTGCTGCTGTTTTTGGGCAGTCTGATCTTTTATGCCTGGGGAGAACCTGTATATGTGATCCTCATGCTGTTTTCCAGTATCTTCAACTATTATATGGGTACAGAACTGGAACGTTTATATTATGATGACAGGAAACAGAAAATTAATCTGATTTTCTCGATCATTATAAATCTTGCAGTACTTGTGTTTTTTAAATATTATGGATTCTTACTTAACACAATCGGAGGAATCATCGGTATCCATATCCCTCATCCGGAACTTTCGCTGCCGATAGGACTTTCTTTCTACACTTTCCGTAATTTGTCCTATCTTTTTGATATTTATTTAAGTAAGGTCAGTGCGCAGCGAAATTTCCTGACCTTTGCCGTATACAGCACAATGTTTCCTTATACCTCTGCCGGACCAATCGTACGATATACGGATATAGAGACGCAGCTGAAGCAGCGCACCATCAATATCTCCAAATTCGGTATCGGTGCAGAGCTTTTTGTCAAAGGTCTTGCAAAGAAAGTTCTTCTGGCAGATAATCTCTCGGTTTTATACAGCAGTATCTGTGGTCATCCACAGATGTCTGTATTTACTTCATGGCTTGGCATTCTGGCTTATACAATGCAGCTTTATTTTGACTTCAGCGGCTATTCGGATATGGCCATCGGTCTGGGAAAAATGCTGGGATTTGATTTTAATAAGAACTTTGATTATCCCTATATTTCCACCAGTGTTTCTGAATTCTGGAGACGCTGGCATATTTCTCTTGGAAGCTGGTTCAGAGATTATATTTATATCCCGCTTGGCGGTAATCGGGTCTCCACTCTGAAACATATCCGAAATATCCTTGTGGTATGGGCACTTACCGGTCTATGGCATGGTGCAAGCTGGAATTTCGTACTATGGGGTGTTTATTACGGACTCTTCCTTTTACTCGAAAAATTTGTACTTCAGAAATATCTGAAAAAAATACCATCCTGGCTTTGCACTGTATACACTATGCTTGTAGTCATGATCGGATGGGTATTCTTCAGCCAGACAGACTTTGGTGCCCTTGGCCATTACCTTGGAACTATGTTTGGGATCGGAGCTTCCGGTTTCATAGACAAAACTGCACTTTACTACCTCAAGACAGGATTTATCCTTCTTCTGATCAGTATTCTTATGTGCCGTCCTGCTCCTTACCAGTACTTTAAGCGTCTGGTCAGACGCAGACCTGTTGCTGCAGTGATCATAAATCTTATTTTATTTGCATTATCGATTGCCTATATGGTTTATAACTCTTACACACCATTTTTATATGCAAAATTTTAGAAGGTAAACAATATGAAAAAATCATTAAGAAATTATCGTTTATTTTTCCACAGAATGGGACTTTTATTTTTATTTATCCCCTTGATCGTACTCATTCTGAGCATTGTGCTTCCTGACAGAGGGTTTTCTGAAAAAGAAAACCGCGTACTTTCTTCCCTGCCTCATTTAAACGGCAGTCAGATTGCTTCCGGCGGATTTGAAAAACAATTTGAAACCTATGAAAATGATCAGTTTCCCCTTCGCGATATGTGGATTACCCTGAAAGCAGGAACTGACCGTCTGATGGGCAAAGTAGAATCTAATGGCGTATACGTTGGAAAATCCGGATATCTTATGGAAGAATTTAAAGCGCCTGATCAGACACAGTATGACGCCACTGTAAAAGCAATGACTGACTTTGCGCAAAAACATTCTGATCTGAAACAATATGCACTGATCGCCCCAAATTCTGTGAATATCCTGAGCGACAGGCTTCCTGCTTTTGCCCCTGTCCAGGATCAGAATTCCTGGCTTGACAGCCTCTCTGCCTCCCTGACCGATGCAGGTGTGACCTTTATTGATGTTCGCAGCACTTTTAAAGATCACAAAATGGAAGATCTCTATTATCACACTGATCATCACTGGACTACTCAGGGTGCTTATTATGCCTATCTTAAGGCAGCCAAAGATATGGGAATTGATACTTCAGCAGACACTTATGACAAAGCACCTGTCACCCGTTCTTTTCAGGGAACTCTGTCTGCCAAAAGCGGTTTCCGCTCTGGTGAAAAAGATGAGATCGATGTATTTCTCCCCACCGGAGATCAGGCACTCTCTTCTGTAGTTAATTATGTAGACGAACAGAAAAAAAGTGCCAGCTTCTATGATACTGAGAAACTTGAGACAAGAGATAAATATGCATTATTCTTTGGTGGAAACCACGCTCAGATAAAGATCAGTACTCCTACTGAAACAGATAATACACTGCTTGTGCTTAAAGATTCATATGCAAACAGTTTCATCCCATTTCTTGCTCAGCATTACCGAAAGATCATAATGATTGATCCCCGCTATTACTTTGGAGATCTGGAGCAGTTAATGCAGGTTGAAAATGTTCAGGAAATTCTGTACCTGTATAATGCCAATACCTTCTTCACAGACACTTCTCTGGAGCTTGCCCTGACAACTGCTGAACAAGATTCTTCTGATACATCTGATATCAGATAATATTATATCAAAAAATCCCCACCGAAATCTCAATGCCGAGGAAACATTGACTTTCGGTGGGGATTTTTCACACATTCACACACATTTTATAACACACACTTTTCACACACTTTTTAATAATAGGTCAGGTATAACGGCTGATTTAAAACAATAATACTGTGTCTTGCATTCCCCGTTCCCAGTTTATCTGTTTTTATATCAGCTGTACCTTAATGTGTATTATATCAGCATTTATGCCCACTTTTCATTTTATGCAAATTCAGCAATTTATTCTGCAAAAGTGTCCTTTGAGTCTCCAAAATGATTTACAAAATAATCATAGTACGTATCCAGTATTTCTTTCCGCCCACGAACACGTATAGGCACAAGTGTTCCATCTTCCATAATAAAATCGTCCTTTACATCCTTAATATAATCCATATTCACCAGATAACTCTGATGGCAGCGCAGAAAACGTTTCTCGTTAATTCTCTTCTCAATTTCCCCCAGCTTGTCCACTGTTATAATTTCGGAGCCATCTGACAGATGCAGGGTGACATTATGTTTATCGCTGTCAATATACATGATATCATCTGTACATGGATAACGGTACTGTCTTCTGTTTTTGATCGCAACACGCCTTTTCATATCCGTTTTAAGAATCCTGTTCAGAAGTTTCATCAGTTTCTCTTCTGAAAATGATTTCAACAAATATCCGGAAGCCTGTACTTCATAACTCTCTATGGCATAATCCGGTGAGGCGGTAAGAAAAATGATCGGCACCTTACACTGTATCTGTCTCAATTTTCTTGCAGTTTCCATTCCATTAAGTTTCTTCATACAAATATCCAGAAAAAGCAGATCCATAGCAATGTATCCTTCTTCCACATCGGCTATAAGCGTCTCTCCTGAATCATATTCTACAATTGAAACCTCTTCATTTATTTCTTCAAAATACTGACACAATATTTCTTTTAAAAGAAGTCTTTCAATCTCAACATCATCACAAACGACGATCGTTTTCATGTAATTTCCCCTTTCCGTATCAATATAAAAAGCAGCTTCCAAAATCCTGTCAGTCGCAAAGTTCTGACATTTATCTGTAAACAGCACAATTTCTATTAATTATATATGCTTAATCCTACGTATTCAAGTACTTTTTTCATTTATTTTACTTTTTTATAACAATCATTGTTGTTTACTTTTTTTGTGTTATACTTATATGGCAGCTTCACTTATGACAGCACTTTGGTAAAACAATCATATACTGAACTGTTACTCTATTTAACCGAATCAGGTAAGTCCCCTGCGGCGCAGTTATTCGGTGTAAAGCTGCGTAGCAAAGCGGATGATTTTATCCGCTTGACACAGAAAGAAGGAATTATATGCGTCAGGAAAAATTTAAAATGGAACGTCAGGGATTAATAAATGTGGGAGATGAAATAGAAATTTCCGAATATCAGTCTTTTATGAATTACAGTTATATCATTGAACCGGCTGTGGCAATGTCCGGCTGTTATCCAAATGCAGAACGCATCAGATCCAGAAAAGGAATCGTAAAAAATATTGAACATACACCGCGAGGTTTTATAGTGACTGCAGAATTTGATGAATAGTTACATATATTTTTCAAACACACTTCAGAAAGGAAATTATCATGGACAATAAAATAATAATCCGTACCGCTTCTGCTGCAGATGCACCGGCACTGCTTAAAATTTACAGACCATATGTAGAAAATACAGCCATCACCTTTGAATATGATGTTCCCTCCACAGAAGAATTTGCTTCCCGGATTGAACACACTCTGAAAAAATACCCTTACCTTGTAGCTGAGGAAAAAGGAGCTTTGCTTGGATATGCATATGCAGGTCCTTTCCATGAAAGACCTGCATATGACTGGGCTGTGGAAACATCTATTTATGTTGATCAGTCTCTTAAACACAGAGGGATAGGCCGCAGGCTTCATGATGCCCTTGAAACCGCTTTACGTGAACAGGGTATCTTGAATATGAATGCCTGCATTGCCTATCCTCCAAAGGAAGATGAACATCTTGACAAAAACAGTGTGGAATTTCACACTCATATGGGATATCGTCTTGTAGGTGAGTTCCATAAATGCGGTTACAAATTCAACCACTGGTATAATATGGTCTGGATGGAGAAGCTGATCGGTGAACATCTGACAGTTCAGGAGCCACCGAAATTCCCTCTCCTGTAGCCTGTTATTTCTGTGACTTCCAGAAATTATCAGAATCAATCCTGTGTCACTATCGCAAGTGTCAGTATACATTAACACAAAAAAACCTTAGAAGATATTTCTAAGGTTTTTCAAGAGGTGCCACCCGGATTTGAACCGGGGATAGAGGTGTTGCAGACCTTTGCCTTACCACTTGGCTATGGCACCATATTCACTTTTTATTATATGTAAGAAATCTTACATAATGACTCCAAGGGGATTTGAACCCCTGTTACCGCCGTGAAAGGGCGGTGTCTTAACCGCTTGACCATGGAGCCTAGTAGAAAATTGAATTTGATATCGGACTTCATGTTTCCGAAAACTCCCCCTGTTGGACTCGAACCAACGACACTGCGGTTAACAGCCGCATGCTCTACCGACTGAGCTAAGGAGGAATAAAGGTTTGCAC
>NZ_JBWJVQ010000284.1:0-5831 GCF_056339875.1 Blautia sp. ZXY-1-C6 | reverse complement strand
CCGCGGAAAAATCTCTGTACCTGACGCTGTCAGAAAAATCCTTTACAGACTTCATTTCCTTATGATTATCCGGTACCTGACTTGTATCTTCCTAGTTTGCAAGCTTGTCTGCACAAAGCTATAATTTCTTTTCTCCGCGGAAAAAAGCTCCTCTTTTCCCAATATTTAGTTACCGGATAGAGGCTTCCGCGGAGAGAAACCGATTTACTGTTTCCAGGACATACAAGCAAGGATCCTCGGCCATTCAATGACCGAGTTGGTTGACTCCATTTGCAATTAAAAGCGAAAATAACATTTCCGGTCATATTACAAGTTGATCCCGGATCCTCATTTGGCATTTGTCTCAAATACCTTGCAAGTGCATCATCCAGTTATTTGATTTATGCTCATGTATCTGAGCAAGATAAGAGAGGATTTCATTATCCCACGTTCTCTCTGCCAGTTTGTGGTAGTTAAAGTCTCTCATAGGCTTTCCTTCTTTCTCCCAATTATATGGTGATTTTGGGAGAAAATTAATTCCCTCTGGGAGAAAATTCTCTTCCAAAAGACAATATCACTGTTATCAGTCTTCACTATCGGTTCTTCTAAGTCCAGCTAACCTTTGAGCAGTAACACAATATCCATTTTTAATGTCAGATATGTCGCAGTATCGTGCAGTCCGCCGGCAGAGCCGTAATTCATGTTTCATCTTCATCCTCTGGAATTAACTGTATCAACTTTCTTTCCTTCAATAACAATTCCTGCAGGTATTTATTCTCCCTATCTGTTTTATCAGCTTTGTTTTCCAGCAACTCTATTTCCTTATCGTATTCATCCAACAGCTTTTCATATTCATCTCTTTCCTCTTCAAAAACTCTTGTCTGTTTCAGGAAGAGGTCTGCCTGTTCTATCAGCTTATGCTCATATTCAGCAGAAGCTTCTTCATATCCTTCTTTTTTTCCGTCATACCTGCCGCTGTCATAGATCATCTTTCCGAGCGGATTGTCTTCCGTCAAGTCCTCTTTTATCATCCTTTTTACGCCACCGGAAATACTGCCTTCATCTACTATGTTTTTTACTGTATCGATGGTTCTTCCTATACCGGTACTTCTCCATAATCCACGCTTTAATCCCATGATATATCCTCCAATTCCAATCCAGAACCCTGGATCTTTTTGTTAAATCCGCCAAAAACAAATTCTTCCTTTATCCGGCGGATATATTCCGTATCGTTTATCAGCCTTTGTACTGTCACGATCAAACCTCCGATATCAAGCTGTCTGATGGCATCTTCATTCCCAGCGTACATATTGCTGCCAACCCATATAACATTGCTCCCGGTTGCGATCATATTAGAATACAAGACAATCTTCCTTGTCCTGGCACTATACAGATTGCGGGAGACATTCATGGATGGATCATACATCAGCATATGCAGAGTACTGATCAGAAGATTTATCAAATCAGCCAGTTTTGCGGACGTTCCAACCTTGAATATGTCTCCTGAACTGATATAACCTGTCAGCTTCTCTACCTGTGTATTGGAAAGGATAAGATTAGCACCCGGGATCTGTATCCCGCATGGGGTGTAGAAATCCGTTCCAATATGGATAAGCTGCTTGATCAGAGATACAATAAATGCACCCGGCTGATCTTTTGTCCTTTCAGCAGCCTGCTGCAGCATTACTGCCGTTGATCCATACGTAGCGATCCTTGGATCTTTAAAGTCGGAAGTATACACTACATGATTGGTTGTCAGCACAGGAATACCGGAGAGAAAGGCAGGCGTTTTAACACAGGTGATCGTATTTGTCATAATATTCCCCGTGCCAAAGATCAACCCCAGGATCGGATCGTGCCCTAAGGTTGCAAATCTGTGATTCGCTCCCTTGAACAGGAAAAGCTTTTCATCAGGGATCATATTTGATATGTCAAAATCCCAGGTCCTGCATTTTTTCAATAGTCCTGCCAGTGCCCCATCCGTCAATCCGGCCGTAGCATCATAAGGAACTCCGGCTTTCGTGATGATATGTTCCATAGAAGCATAGTACGGCCTTTCATGTACAGGACCGCCTGTATTAAATCTCTTCAACAGTTTTTCCTGGAATTCGTGCAGCTTTGTCTCATTCCGATTTTGTGATCCGGCTGCTTCCGTCTTTGTCAGCTCATTTACAATGACAATCCTTGCCAATTGTAATCCCACAGCCGCAAACAGAAACTTTATATCATTCCCCTTTAAGCCTGACTGTGACTCAAATTCTGCATCTAAATCTTCTAATATCTGATGGGAATTATGGGCGACCTCTGCAACCCTTATGCTTTCATCGGCTATCGAATGCATATTATGTAAAGCAACATCTGTACTTCTTTTTAACTTTTTTCTTTTTTCCCTTAATTCCTCTAAAATAAGAACCATCATCATTTCATAAAATGTGTGATGGTTCTTATTTTTTATCTTATAGCAATTCCATAAAATAATGCAATCAAGACAGTTCAGCAGAATGCGAAGGACAAGGAAGATACCTGCAGGCGTGCTGACGCACGGCAAAGATATCTGACACAGCACTTCACGCTCTGATGGACTGGATTGTTTGCAGTAATTTATAGAATTGCTATAGTTTCCTTCTATAGCCCTCTTCGTAAATTATGTATATAAGAGGATTACTATACAGAATTTCGTCGCAAACTGCCATAAATACTACTATGAATATAGGTTATATATCATAAACACTGCGCACTTTCAGTCCATCCGGCTTTCCATCGAGTATCTTCACTCTGTATTCTCCTGCATTCATGTCAAAATAATTATCTTCAAGAATCAGGTCATCATTCTCATTCCGGATTTCCACACTCTTTGCATATGCTTCTGCCTTAACAACTATCTCATCTCCGTCTACGCGCACAGCCAGTCCGGGATTCAGATAGTGGAAGTATTTCGGATAGGAAAAAATCACAGTTCCCTGAGAAATAATCTGACCATTTTCCCATGCCTCATAACTTACATATTCATTAAAACAGTCAATCTGGGGAAGTTCGACCTTATCCATCCATACAGCAGACAATACCGGTACTTCCAGCCACTGTTCTTCCTCCCTCAGAATTGTGGCATCTGTCTTTCGCACTGCCCATTTCACCAGAACCCTGTGAGCATCCAGCGTTTCATTGGTCACATTCAGACGGATGGATTTTTCAAATTCAAAATGCTGACGGTTCATATCCGCTTCCACTGTCATCCAGCTCTGTTCTTCACAGGAAAGCATTACAGGCGCAAAGAATCTCTTCGCATAATAATGAAGCGCTTTCCAGCGTCCGTAATAATCAATGGATGACCAGGAAATAACCGGCCAACAGTCATTTAACTGCCAGTAGATTGCACCCATACAACGTCCCCGGTTTCTGCGGTAATGCTCGACTCCATATCGGATTCCATCTGCCTGGAGAAGCTGAGATGCATAAACAAAATCGCTGAAGTTCTCAGGATAACGGTATGCTGCCTGCATGTATTTGGCAATTTTTCCATTTCCTCCGTAATTTCTCTGATGTTTCTCCATCACATAAGAAAATGGATTCAATTCTTTCGGATCATCTGTTACTGTTTCAAGCGTTTTTACAGACGGGAATGACTGAAAACCAAACTCAGATGCATATCTGAAGAAATATTTACGATATTCTGAAAATGGCTTATTGCCATGCCATACTTCCCAGTAATGCACATCTCCACGGTTCGGATCATTGGGTTCATCAAAGGAACCGCCTGATGACGGGCTTGCAGGCCAGTAGAAGGTATCCGGGTCGTATTCGCTGAGAACTTCCGGAATAATGCGCTCATACATAAACAGATAATCTCTCATTTCTGTCGGCTTTGTCACCCAGGTGCCCTGCTTTACAAACATTTCCATCTCATTGTTTCCGCACCACAGGGCAAGGGATGCATGATGACGGAGACGTTTGATATTATCAATAAATTCCTGACGGATATTTGCCTCAAACTCCGGTGTCAATTCATAGACAGAGCATGCAAACATAAAGTCCTGCCATACCATCAGCCCCAGTTCATCACAGAGATCAAAGAACCAGTCCTCAGGATAATAGCCGCCGCCCCAGACACGTACTGTATTAAAGTTCGCTCTCTTGCACTGAAGAAGTAATTCTCTGGTACGTTCTCTGGATGTTCTCTGCAGAAGATTGTCCTCAGGGATATAGTCAGCGCCCATGGCAAAGACCTGATAACCGTTTACTTCATGAGCAAAGCTCTCGCCCCACTGGTCTTTCTCTCTATGCATGGTCAGCGCACGGAGACCGATTTTTCTGCACCAGGTGTCTACAATCTTATTTCCGGCTTTCAGGTCTACCTGCACCTGATATAACGGCTGTTCTCCCAGTCCATTTGGCCACCAGAGCTGCGGATTTTCAATCTCCATTTCATCCGGACAGTCATCCCATATGGTTTTTGTTCCATTCGGTGCAGTTACAGTCACCTGATATTCCAGTGCCTGTGCACCTTCATACCCATCTGCTTCGCTCTCTTCCTCATCAACAGTCTCCACATCTACTTCCGGAACCAGCAGGACTTTGCCATCCTTATGTACCTGACGGATATACACGCTGTCCAGTCTGGCAGTTTCAATTCCCAGAAGTGTTACAGGACGGAAGATACCTCCATCCGGCAGACATGCACCCCAGTCCCAGCCACACATATAGTGAGCTTTGCGCAGATGCATAAATCCCTCAATTGTGTCTTCATTTCCCCTGTTTTTATATTTCTTAAATGCCTCTGCCATGAACTTCAACGGAGAGCGAATGATAACGCGTAAGGTATTTTTGCCGTTTTCAAGCAGCTCTCCTACCGGGAATTCCCAGATTCTGTGCATGTTATCAACTTTTCCAAGACAACATCCATTCAGATAGATGTCCGCAATCGTATCAATCCCGTCAAATCTCAGGATCACTTCCTGACAATCTTTAAACTGCGCTTCTTCATAATTAAATACCGTTCTGTATTCGTAATCCTCCTCCATCAGTGCTTTCGCCTGATATTCATTATCCCCAAAGAACGGATCCGGCATCTTTCCGGTCTTAAGAAGTGCCGCATAAATATCCCCCGGAATCTGTGCCGGAATCCAGTCCAGTTGTCTGATATTGCACAACTGCCAGTTTTCATGAAGCTGTAATTTTATCATTTGTTTTATCCCTCTTTGATTATTTTTTACATATGTTTGCATTCAACTATATATATAGTATCATACTGCCCTTTTCTAAATCAACTCTGCAAAAGAAATCATTACTGTTCAAAGGTATGTATGTTACTGTTCACTCTGTTCCTAGTAATACGTTTTGTAATCACATAAAAGTCAGTTACAGGCAGTTTTCCCTTTTCACCCGGAAGGCTCCTGATTGCTGCAGTTGCCTCATAACCATTCATGACAGGCATTTGGATATCCATAAAAATAAGATCATACGAACCTTTCGGAGAAGCTTCCACTTTTTCAACTGCGATTTTTCCATTTTCTGCTGTTTCCACTTCTGCCCTTGTCATCTGCAAAATTTCAACACCAATTTCTCTGTTTAACTCATTATCCTCAACTAACAGAATCCTTTTTCCCGTGTAGTCTGATTCTGACAGCTCCTCCAGATAATTTCTTGCTGTTTTTTCTTTTCTTCCTGAAGTAAACTGCCGCAGTGTAGCCGTCAGCCGGGAACGGAACAGCGGTTTTGCAATAAAAGCATCTACACCTGCAGCCTTTGCTTCCTCTTCAATTTCGCTGAATTCATAGGATGTCAATACAATGATGGTGATCTCTTTCCCGATCCGTTTCCGGATCTGTCTGGCAGTTTCTATACGATCTATCTCC
>NZ_JBWJVQ010000283.1:0-3458 GCF_056339875.1 Blautia sp. ZXY-1-C6 | reverse complement strand
TGGAATAATCTTATAAAAAAGACCAGTAATGTTTTGACATATACCCGAAACGTTACTGGTTTTTCTTTTCTGCTATAATGGAAATGTAACAAAAAAATTTATTGTGTCTTGATTTTACCAGATAAATTTATAAAGAGGATTTTATCATTATCTGTCGTGTGTCATTGCTTGTTCGTGGGGTAAAAATCATTTATAGCTTTTTTAAATAAATCTCCTGCTTTTATTGTATTTTTGAATTTTTGATTATTAATGGGAAAGGGTATAATAGAAGTTACAGTAAACAGAATGGATAAAAATACCAAAAAAAGCAGGTGAGAAAAGTTGTATTATGTTGGAATTGATATTGGTTCGACTGCTTCGAAGACAGTTGTGACTGGTGACAGGGAAATGAAATTTGTGCTGCCTACAGGGTGGAGCAGTAAGGAGACGGCTTCGGAGATTGCTTCAAGGCTTCTGGATCAGGGGATTGATGTAATGAGTGAAGGGGTTCGTGTAGCAGCTACAGGATATGGGCGTGTAGCTGTGGATTATGCGGATTTTGTGATTACGGAGATTACCTGTCATGGAAGAGGTGGCAGAGAACTGGCGGGAAATGAATGTGCAATTATTGATGTAGGTGGTCAGGATACGAAAGTAATCTTGATAGATCAGGGAATGATCCAGGATTTTCTTATGAATGATAAATGTTCTGCCGGAACCGGGAAGTTTCTGGAGATTATGGCGAATCGACTGGGAGTTACCATTGCGGAACTGTTTGACCTGGCAGAACAGGGAACTGTGGTACCGATCAGTTCGTTGTGTACGGTATTTGCGGAATCTGAGGTAATCAGCATGATTGGTGAAGGGCGAAGCAGAGAGGATATAGCTGCGGGAGTGGTAAATTCTGTAGCGGAGAAAGTTGCGCAGCTTGCCAGAAGAAAGCAGCTTCCGGGGACAGTGCTCCTTACGGGAGGATTGAGTGAATGTCCGTATTTTGCAGAAATTCTTTCGGAAAAACTTGGATGTGTTGTTGAAGCTATGAAAGACGGAAGATATGCAGGAGCGTTTGGGGCATCATTGCTTGCCGGAGAAAAAAAGAAATAAATAATCAACTGTAGAGGATAATAAGGACTGCAACAGTTGGCGAATGGTATGAAAGAAGTAAAAAATAATATAAAAACGATAGAAAGATGAGGTACAAAGATGGAAATAATTAAAGATTTACCAGAAGTATTTGAGGAGTTTGCGGAGCAGAGGAAGAATTCATTTCTTGCTATCAAGAAGATTAAGGATCAGAATATCCCGGTAATTGGTTCTTACTGTACATATTTTCCACAGGAGATTGCAATGGCCATGGGAGCTGCTTCTGTAGGTTTATGTTCCATGTCTGATGAAACAATCCCGGTAGCCGAGCAGACATTGCCGAAAAATCTCTGTCCACTGATCAAGGCCAGTTATGGGTTTGCAGTGACAGATAAATGTCCATTCTTTTATTTTTCAGATGTTGTAGTTGGTGAGACTACCTGTGACGGAAAGAAAAAAATGTATGAATTTATGTCCGAATTTAAGGATGTATTTATTCTGGAGCTTCCTCATAAACAGACAGAGGCTGCACTTCAGTACTGGAAGAGTGAGATTATCCGTTTCAAAGAATATCTGGAGAAGAAATTTGAGGTGGAGATCACAGAGGAGAAGCTTCGTGAGGCAGTCCGCATCAGCAATGAGGGACGTCGTGCTTTGAAAGATTTCTATGAACTGATGAAACAGGATCCGGCTCCAATGAAGGGTGAGAATCTTTATAATGTATTGTATGGAACTACCTTTAAGTTTGACCGTTCCAAAGTCCCGGCAGAGATTGATGCACTGACAGTGAAGCTGAAAGAAGAATATGCAGCAGGCAAAAACGAAGGAAAGAAACATCGTATTCTGATCACCGGATGTCCAATGGGCGGAGCTACCATGAAAGTAGTAAAAGCAATTGAAGAAAATGGCGGTGTGGTAGTTGCTTTTGAAAACTGCTCCGGTGCAAAGAGCGTAGACAGACTGATTGATGAAAATGATCCGGATATTTACGAAGCAATTGCAAGACGTTATCTGAATATCGGCTGTTCTGTTATGACTCCGAATCCGAACCGTTTTGAACTGTTAAATGAACTGATCGATGAGTATCAGGTAGAAGCTGTTGTGGAAATGACTCTTCAGGCCTGTCATACTTATAATGTGGAAGCCGGTAAAGTTGGCAGATTTGTAAGAGAAGAGAAAAAGATTCCTTATCTGCATGTGGAGACAGATTATTCTCAGTCTGATGTTGGACAGCTAAATACACGTATTGCGGCTCTGATAGAAATGTTATAACTGTGAAGGTATTATAAGATTATACGAAAAATGTCGAATTGTATGTATTTTATTATAGCAATCCTTTGAAATAATGCATCTTAATCCAGCCCATCAGAGTGTGAAATCCTGCGTCAGATATCTTTGCCGTGCGTCAGCGCGCCTGCAGATATCTTCCTTGTCTTTCGCGCTCTGCTGAACTGTCTTAAATGCATTATTTACGAGGATTGCTATAGAAAAAAATATGTATAAGCAATAAATGACAAGCGACTGATCAAATTTATAAACCAGAAACTAAAAAATATGGACAGAAAACAGAAGCTCTCTCTGTGGGATGAATTTTTCCGGCGGACAGGGCTTTTCTGATATTCATGACCATTAGACAACATGTCATTCCGTAATTACAGAAACATTCCCGTCCAGTGGTATATTAATATTAATTAGGTAAATTGATACTTTTATATTTTATTATCTGGAGGAGAAGAATGAAAAGTAATTACAAAATTTTTACAGCAGTTTTTTTATCGGCAATTATGACAGCAGCAGCTCCGTTAACAGTATGCGGGGCGGAAGTTTTTTCGGCGGGAGAATCTTTCAGTGATGGAACAGGGAGTATTCCTGCCATATTGACAGATATGGTTCTGCCGGATGGAGAGATTGGAACAGAATATCAGGTACAGCTTGAAGCTGATACAGATGTGAGCTGGAGTCTGGAGGAGGGAAGCGAGCTTCCGGCGGGACTTACGTTGTCTTCCGGGGGAGTGATCAGCGGAACACCGCAGAAGGAAGGGAGTTTCAGCTTTACTGTACAGGCGGACAATGGTATTGGAGTTTCTTCACAGGAACTGAGCCTTTATGTTGCACAGCGTGAGCAGGAACCTGTTATAAAGCAGTATGAGCTGACATCAGGTACTGCTTTGATCAATCTGGGAATTCATGCAGAGGGAGAACAGTCACGTAAGCGGTTATTTCTTTATAATGCAGGAACAGATTCGCTTCATCTCTCTGATTTTCCGCAGAGCAGATATTTTGATTTTTCCTACGCACCGATTTTCGATACAAATACGGATGAAGAAATGCAGCCCGGAAGTTGTGCGGCTGTGGACATTGATGATAAGAAGAATCTGCCTGCCGGAAATTATGAA
>NZ_JBWJVQ010000282.1:0-5514 GCF_056339875.1 Blautia sp. ZXY-1-C6 | reverse complement strand
CCTTCGACAACGTCTTCACATCATCCGAAAGAATTGCAAACCTCAATTCATCCGCCGTAATCCCCGCCAGAACCCCCAGCGCAGCCTTCGGCCCCACACCATTCACGCCAAGAAGCAGCTTAAACATCTGCAGATCATCCTTAGCCCTGAACCCATACAGCTTCATGGCATCCTCTCTCACACTAAAATAAGTATGGACCTTCACATCCTCCCCCATACGAATCTCAGACAAATCTGCCCCCGTCATATATATCTCATAACCAATCCCCCCGGCCTCAACAACCACCGAGCTCTCAGTCATATCCACAGCCATTCCATGAACAAACGCAATCATGATACATCCTCCGTCCCAAATTCATCACTTCCGATTCATCATACCACATCCCACCCCATAACGCAAACATATATTCGCATCCCTTAATCGAAAAAAAGAACCGCCATGCCTTCACACAGCAGTTCTTCCTCCCATTACTGAATAATATGTCTCGGACAAACCTCTTTACAAGCCCCACAATTCGTACACTTACTATAATCAATATGCGCACAGAAATTATCAACCGTAATCGCCCCATTCGGGCAAGTCTTCTCACACTTCTTACATCCGATACAGCCAACCTCACACGCAGAAGTAACAGCCTTACCTTTCGCATGAGAACTACACTGCACAAACGTAGTCTGCTCATAGGGCACAAGCTCGATCAGATGCTTCGGACACTTGGCAACACACTTACCGCAGGCCTTACAAGCCTCCTTATCAACAACCGCCACACCGTTCACAACATCAATCGCCCCAAACGGACAGGCCTTCACGCAGCTTCCAAAACCAAGGCATCCATAAGTACAGGACTTCGCACCACCACCGGGAATGAAAGCCATCATCTCACAGTCTTCCACACCTGTATACTCATAATTATCCTTCGTCTTCTCACAGGTACCCGCACACTTCACATACGCCACCTGACGGGCAGTCTCCACAACTTCCTGTCCCATGATCGCTGCGATCACTTTCCCGACTGGCTCACCGCCTACCGGACATCCGTTTACAGGTGCCTCACCTTTGGCGATTGCTGCTGCCAGGCCATCACAGCCGGGATAACCACAGCCACCGCAGTTATTACCGGGAAGCGCCTCACGAACAGCAACTTCCTTCTCATCCACTTCCACAGCAAACTTCTTACCGGCAACACCAAGGAAAACACCGATAAAAAGACCTACTGCCGCAACCAGTACAGTTGCCGCGATAATTGCTCCTATATTCATACCAGTCCCCTCCTTAAATCAGTCCTGAAAATCCGAAGAAGGCAATTGCCATCAGTCCGGCTGTCAGCAGAACTGTAGGGAATCCCTGGAAGGATTTTGGAATGTCATTGTATGCGATTTTCTCACGGATACCAGCCATCAGCACGATGGAAATAGTAAATCCCACTGCTGTTGCAAATCCGTTCACTGTTCCCTGAAGAACATTATACTCTTTCTGCACGTTTGTAAGGGCAACACCAAGAACCGCACAGTTTGTTGTGATCAGCGGAAGATACACACCAAGTGCCTGATACAGGGAAGGCATTGTCTTCTTAAGGAACATCTCTACAAACTGTACCAGCGCCGCGATCAGCAGGATGAATACGATAGTCTGCAGATAAGTCAGGTTCGTAGGAACCAGGATAGCATTGTAAATAATACCTGTCACAAAAGATGACAGTGTAATAACGAAAATGATCGCACCGCCCATGCCGGCTGCTGTCTCAACACTCTTGGAAACACCAAGGAAAGGACAGAGGCCAAGGAACTGGCTGAGGACTACGTTATTTACAATCGCTGAGCTTACAAGTATGATCAAAAGTTCTTTCATAATCCATTACCCCCTTTTTCCCTTACACATGGTATTGCCACAGGCTGCACAGCTTCCGCCGCAATCAGGATTACTTGGATCAATGCCACGTTTGGCTGCACCGATTTTGAATTTGTTCTGTAATGCAGAAAGCGCTGCCAGAACAAAGAATGCTCCGGGTGCCAGGATAAAGATTGTGATCGGTTCATAACCAGCCTTACCTGCTGTAGCATCTGCCAGAGGAAGGATCTGATGTCCGAACAGAGAACCTGCGCCGATCAGCTCACGTACTGCACCGATACAGGTGATACTTAAGGTAAATCCAAGACCCATACCAATACCATCAAACAGAGAGGCAATCGGTTTATTCTTGGATGCATATGCTTCTGCACGTCCAAGGATGATACAGTTAACTACGATCAGAGGAATATAGATTCCAAGGGAGTCATACAGGCTTGGGATAAATCCCTGTAAAAGAAGCTGTACAACTGTTACAAAGGAAGCAACAACTACGATAAATGCAGGCATACGCACTCTGTCCGGAATAAAGTTTCTCAGAAGAGAGATCATTAAGTTGGATGCTGCAAGGATCACTGTTGTAGTAAGTCCCATTCCGATACCATTGGTTGCAGATGTGGTGATAGCCAGTGTAGGACACATACCAAGCATCAGTACAAAGGTAGGATTTTCTTTGATGATTCCGTTATATAAACGTTCAGCAGGTGTGTTTGGTTTCATCACTGATTTCCCCCTTTCTCATACTGGAATGCACATAATCCGGCATTAACACCGTTTGTCATGGCATTCGTTGTAATAGTGGCACCACTTAACGCATCGATCTGATCATCCGCTGTGGCACCGGTCTTTGTATATTCAAATTTATCTACGTTCTTATCTTTGAACTGATCCTTAAATGCATCTGTGTTTGCTCTCATACCAAGACCTGCGGTCTCACCGATGGAAAGAATGGAAATTCCATTTAAGGTACCGTCATCCTGGATACCCATTGCAAACTGGATATCTCCGCCGTAACCCTCGGAAGTGGTTACTGTAAATGCATATCCCAGTTCATTGCCTGAAGCATCCTTGGCAAGCATAGTCTCATCTATGGACTGTGCCGCATATCCGTTCTCATCCAGATAAGACTGCATGGCATCCGCGTCCACATCCACTGTCTCAAAGCTGTCCGCATCTGCAAATACTGCCTTATAAGCATCCTGTTTCGCCTGAGCTTCCTGCTTTGCAATCGGATCTGCCGTAATATCCTGGACTACACCAAGGGCAAGTCCTGCCACCAGTGTGATCACTGTAATGGCTATGGTATCTTTGATAATTCTGTTACTCATGCCTTTTTGCCCCCTTTCCCAAATGCCGGGTGACGAGTCACACGTTCAATCATCGGAACTAACAGGTTGCAGAAAATGATCGCATAGGATACGCCCTCTGCGGAACCGCCAAAGAGACGGAAGACCGCAGTCAGTACACCAAGACAGACACCGTATACATACTGTCCTCTTGGTGTGATCGGTGTTGTGACATAGTCTGTAGCCATAAACCATGCACCAAGCATAAGACCACCGCCGAAGATGTGGCTGAACAGATAGTTCACGTCAAATCCCTTGCCTGTTCCAAGCATGTAAAGGATTACAAATACTGCGAAACTTCCAATATAGGTAAGCGGAATCTTCAGATCGATCACCTTGAAAACCAGAAGGATTGCTGCTCCGATCAGGATCGCAAGGGCAGAAGTCTCACCGATAGTTCCCTGGATATCACCGATAAACATATGTAATACAGATACAGAACTGTCTGTAAATCCATTCTGTTTCAGAGCTGCCAGAGGAGTTGCACCGGATACAGTATCTACCACACCTCTGAAGCTGTCGCTTACTGCGAAATCTGTCATCTTTCCTGCGAAAGAGATCATCAGGAAACATCTTCCTGCAAGTGCCGGGTTCATGAAGTTCTGTCCCAGACCACCGAAGAGCTGTTTTACAACGATAATCGCAAATGCACTGCCAAGTACAGGCATCCAGAGCGGAATTGATGCAGGCATATTTAATGCAAGTAATAAACCTGTAACAACTGCACTGAAGTCTGTAATTGTGTTCTTCTTATGCATCAGCTTGTCATAAATCCACTCAAAGAATACACTGGAAGCGACGGTGATCACTACTACCAGTAAGGCACGAAGGCCAAAATTATAAATTCCAAACAGTGTGGCCGGCAGAAGCGCCAGTGCCACAAGCTGCATGATTTTGCTTGTTGTCATCTTATCCCGGACATGGGGATTGGATGATACATGTAACATCTGATCCATTACGATGTCCCCCTTTTACTTTTTCTTACGGCTTGCCAGAACCATCTTACGCATAGATTTGATCATCTGGGTCAGCGGACGCTTGGCAGGGCAGATATAACTGCAGCAGCCACATTCGCAGCACTCCATACCATCAAATTTCTGGAAGCTCTTCATGTCACCATGCTCTGCAAAGGTTGCAAGTCTTGCAGGAATGACATGGCCGGGACAGACTCCTACACATCTGCCGCAGTTAATGCATGCAGTCTGTTCGGCATCTGCCACATCATCCTTCTCCAGGCAGAGACATGCGGAGCTTGTCTTAATACATGGTACATGAGTGTCATACATGGCAAATCCCATCATAGGACCACCTGAAATTACTTTGGATACATTGTCTGTCAGTCCGCCGGCAGCTTCTATAAGCTCTGCCATATCTGTTCCGGAAAGGACATCAAAGTTCTGCGGATTCTTAATCCCCTGTCCTGTTACTGTCACGATACGGTCCATAACAGGTTTTCCAAGGATAACGGCTTCATAAACAGCAATTACGGTATCTACGTTGTCAACTACGCATCCTGCATCTGCCGGAAGCATGGCAGAGTTGATCTCTCTGTCTGTGACAGCTTTGATCAGGAAACGCTCACCACCCTGTGGGTACTTGGTCATCAGCTCTGCTACTTCAATACGTGGAATATCTTTTACCATTTCTTTCAGTTTCGCAATACAGTCAGGCTTGTTATCCTCAATACAGATATATCCCTTCGCATTGTCAAAGAGCTTCAGCATAACTCTTAAGCCCTCGATCAGCTTCTCAGAGTCATCCAGCATTCTTCTGTAGTCACTGGTAAGATAGGGTTCACACTCGGCACCGTTTACAAGGATATGATCGATCTTCTCCGGTTCCTTTGGCGCAAGCTTTACCTGTGTGGGGAATCCGGCGCCGCCCATTCCCACTACTCCGCCTTCTTTAATTCTCGCCAAAATCTCCTCTTTCGAAAGATCTTCCAGACGTGCAGGAGTAAATTCCACACTTTCATACTGCTGGTCATTCTCAATGATAATGGAATTGACCATAGAACCTGTTGCTGTCAGGCGCGGTTCGATTCCTTTTACCGTACCGGAAACAGACGAATGGATCGGTGATGAGACAAACCCCGCAGCATCTGCGATCTTCTGTCCTGCGAGCACATGGTCTCCCTTCTGAACTATCGCTGCAGCCGGAGCACCGATATGCTGGGAAAGAGGATATACCATATCTCCCTTTGGCAGATATTTCACTACCGGACTGTTCTTGGATAATTCTTTTCCGTCATAAGGATGAACACCACCCTTAAAGGTTAAAATTCCCATTTCGTTCCCTCCTTTTATATTAAGCACCACCAAA
>NZ_JBWJVQ010000281.1:0-3922 GCF_056339875.1 Blautia sp. ZXY-1-C6 | reverse complement strand
TCAGATAATCCACAGGAGTCTGATGTGTCATTTCCGAAAAGAACCTGCAGAAATATTTCGGTGACATAGAGACAGAAGCAGACAGTTCCTGAAGTGTGATAGGATTGGCATAATTTTTTTCGATAAATTCCAGAACCTGCTTCAACTGGAGAATACGTTTATAGTCTCTGCGCGTTCGGGTAGGATTTTCGATAAAGTAATGATTACTGAAAATCAAACCAAAAAAGTGGTAAAATTGTCCAAATACAGTCAGCTCATATCCGGTATCTTTTTCATACATGGCATCAAACAGAACAGAAATACAGTTCAGAATCTGTGGATGCTCATCTGAAAAATGTGGAAAAAGCATTGTTTCCTGATGCAGGATTTTCTGGATATATTCTCCGCATACAGGATTGTTTTTCAAAAAAGTGTTCATATCAAAAACAATGCACTGATATACACAATCATGGGGAATTCCTGAATGAAGGATTCCACTATGTACAAAAATGACATCATTCTTAACTGCTGTAAAACTTTTTTCGTCTAAAGTGACAGTAAGAGAACCTTCCAGAATACGAATTATTTCATATTCCACATGCCAGTGATAAGACATGACATATCTGGGATGTGTATGATCGATGTGATGAAACTCAAATGGAAACTCATAAGTGCCTCTTGGACGGTCTTCATTATGGTCTAAATCATGCAAAAGAACTTTCCTCCTTACAAAATTTACAGAAATTTTATGATTAAAACAGAAAAAGTGAATATTGTACTGTTTTTTGCTATTATAACACAAGTAATTTTCTGAATGCAATTATATAATAGATATCAGTAACAAAGTTGAGTGGTCAGGCTGCTGTGAACGGAGTGAACAGTGGTTATCGGGCTACTTGGCACAACAGGTGTAGAGGTTATTATTTTTGTTATATTTGCAGTCAGAAGATGCTGCGAAAAGTGAAAATGTAATCTTGGGGGTTAGAGCGTGTCTGAAAAATCATTCCCGCAATCTGCACGCCCCACTTTGCGGGATATTTCACCCGAATTCAGTTGCCGTAGCCCGCTACGGCGCCCTCATCCGGGTAAAATATCCCACAAATTGTGACGCACATCTTGCAGAAAGCCTTTTTCAGACACGCTCTAGCAGGAAATGATCCTGCGGGAATATTACAATAATTTATCAGGAGGTATTTTATTATGGCAAAGAGCAGATTAATTGGCAGCTATCCGGTAATTGGTATCAGACCTACTATCGATGGTCGTAGAGGAGCACTGGATGTTCGTGGATCTCTGGAAGATCAGACAATGAATATGGCGAAATCAGCTGCTAAATTATTTGAAGAGAATTTAAGATATTCCAACGGTGAACCGGTTAAAGTTGTAATCGCTGATACAACCATCGGACGTGTTGGCGAGAGCGCTGCATGTGCAGATAAATTCCGTAAAGAAGGCGTAGATATCACTCTTACAGTTACACCATGCTGGTGCTACGGTGCTGAGACAATGGATATGGATCCACAGACGATCAAAGCTGTATGGGGATTCAACGGAACAGAAAGACCTGGTGCTGTATACCTTGCATCTGTACTTGCAACACATGCACAGAAAGGACTTCCGGCATTCGGTATCTATGGACATGATGTTCAGGAAGCTGATGACACATCTATTCCGGAAGACGTTAAAGAAAAACTGTTAAGATTCGGCCGCGCAGCAGTTGCAGCAGCATCCATGAGAGGAAAATCCTATCTGCAGATCGGTTCTGTAACAATGGGTATCGGCGGTATCTATCATTGATTCCGATTTCATCGAATCTTATCTTGGAATGAGAGTTGAGTCTGTTGATGAGGTAGAGATCATCCGTCGTATGACAGAGGGTATCTATGATCACGCAGAATTTGAGAAAGCTCTGAAATGGGCAAAAGAAACCTGTAAGATTGGCTGGGATAAGAACCCTGAAGAACTTCAGTTCTCAGCTGAAAAGAAAGAAGAGCAGTTCGAGTTTGTTGTTAAGATGGCAGTTATCATCAAAGAACTGATGAACGGCTGTGACAACCTTGATCCTAAATTCTCTGAAGAAGCAATCGGACACAATGCTCTGGCAGCCGGTTTCCAGGGACAGAGACAGTGGACAGATTTCTATCCGAACGGTGACTTTGCAGAAGCTATGCTGAACACCTCCTTTGACTGGAACGGAGCACGTGAACCATACATCCTGGCTACAGAGAACGATGTTCTTAACGGACTTGGAATGCTGTTTATGAAACTTCTTACAAACAGAGCACAGATTTTCGCTGATGTTCGTACATACTGGAGCCCGGAGGCTGTTAAGAAAGCTACAGGATATGACCTTGAGGGCGTAGCAAAAGAAGCCGGCGGTTTCCTTCACCTGATCAACTCCGGTGCTGCCTGCCTTGATGCTAACGGAGAAGCAAAAGAAGCTGATGGAACAGCTGTTATGAAACAGTGGTGGGATATCACAGAAGAAGACCAGAAAGCAATCATGGAAAACACAGAATGGTGTATGGCTGACAACGGATATTTCCGTGGAGGCGGATACTCCAGCCGTTATGAAACACGTGCCCAGATGCCTGCAACAATGATCCGTCTGAACCTTGTAAAAGGACTTGGACCGGTTCTGCAGATTGCTGAAGGATGGACAGTAGCTCTTCCTGAAGAAGTATCTGACAAGCTGTGGAAACGTACAGACTATACATGGCCATGTACATGGTTTGCTCCAAGATGCGATGGCAAAGAAGGACCGTTCAAGACAGCTTATGATGTAATGAACAACTGGGGTGCAAACCATGGAGCAATCTCCTACGGACACATTGGTGCAGATCTTATCACAATGTGCTCTATGCTGAGAATTCCTGTATCCATGCACAATGTTCCTGAGAAAGATATCTATCGTCCGGCAGCATGGAATGCATTTGGAATGGATAAAGAAGGTGCAGATTTCAGAGCATGCAAGAATTATGGACCTCTTTACAAATAATAAATAAAACCGATATGTAAGAATGTATATCGGCCGCCCGGAGTTGGAGATGATCTGACTTTGGGCGGCTGTTTGTATCAGGGGGAATCAAAACAAACTGATATCTGTGTGTACAGATACCAGCCTGTTGTATATATATGTATGTGTGATGTGTGTATAATGTGTAAAAATGATATTTGGCATGAATATGCCAAAATCCCGAGACATACAAGTCAAAATTCCATTGCCGCAGGCAATCTGGAATGAATTTTGGCTACGTTACTGTGAACAGTAACGAAAAGATAAAGCAAAATCAGTTGTTGATTACAACACCTTTCTGAAGCATTATATTTGCATACAGAGCTTTTTCGCTTGTGGAAATAATGCAATATGCAGTTTTGGCTTCTTCATAGAAAGCGAAACGTTCAATATTTCCAACCGCTTTATCGCCGCGCTCGTCATATTTTGCAACGATTTCTTTATATGTATCCCAGATTGGTGTTTCTACATTATCGCCAGGCATAACTTCCATGAGATTTACAGGATGCTCTACATAAGTATCCAGTGGAAACAGTTTGAGGATCGCATCCAGGATTTCCGGTACACCATGTCCGTCACAGCGGATAGTGATGGCATTCTTTCCCATAGATTCAACAGGGAAGTTACCGTCTGCGATAACAAGACGATCGCTGTGTCCCATTTCACATAAAACTTTTAATAATTCCGGTGATAAAATTTCAGGAATTCCCTTTAACATAATTTGTATTCTCCTTTCAAAATTCTGAAAATCATTGTAAACAGTTTAATGAAAAAAATCAGATTATTCAAGGCAATATTTTACGCAAAAAGAGTAAATTTTTATAGTTTACAGCGGAGGAAACAGTAACACACGGAGTTGTATGAAATGCACAAAAAATATATTGAAAAATTGAAAAAATAGTATAAATATGCTATTATCATTATAGT
>NZ_JBWJVQ010000280.1:0-8084 GCF_056339875.1 Blautia sp. ZXY-1-C6 | reverse complement strand
CCACTTCGCTCCACAGAATAGTAACTGGGCTCCGTATAATCATAATCATTGTCACTCCACATTCTTACCTTTGTGGCCTTATAACGCACATCAGCATCAACATCCCCGTCAAAAAGCCAGAACGGAACATACAGCCCCTTAATCTCATCAATATGATTTTCCCTGCGAAATGCTTTTGGCAAAAATGTTCTTCCCTTAATATGCCTGTAATATGCTTCTTTTGCCGCTTTCTTATCCAATTTGAACGGAATCACCGAGATCCGGCCTTAATGCACCTTTAAACTTCTCTGTCATAATTACGGGATTTCCACAATACGGACAATTTGATGCTCCTGTATTCTCATCTGCGATAATCTCACCACCACAGGACTGACAGGTATAGACATTCATTCCATCTGTCTCACCTTCCTGCCATTCTCCACCGGCATCTGTCTGCCATCCTGACAGATCATCCTGCTGTCCGGCTTCACGCTCCATCTGCGCATCCAGTTCTTTTAATGTCTCAAGTTCAAATTCTGTATCACAGTATGGACACTTCATTTTCTGGGACTCACTGTCGGGTCCCATTGCACCGCCACAGGCAGGGCATTTATATTCTCTCAGATCAGACATAGACATTTTCTCCCCCTGCTGTATTTTACTGTCTTGGCTTTCCACATTCTGCACAGAACTTTCCTGTATTTACCGCACCACAGCTACATGTCCACTTTCCGGTCGGTCTTGGGCTTCCGCATTCAGAACAGAATTTACCGGTATTTACTGCGCCGCAGCTGCATATCCACTCTTCCCGCTGCGGTTTCGGTTTACCACATTCAGAGCAGAATTTTCCTGTATTCTCTGCACCACATTCACATTTCCATGTTCCTGCCCCGGATGCCGGCTGCATATTCTGTGCTGCCTGTTGCTGTGCTGCCTGCTGCTGTGCCCCCATCTGATAGAGATTCTGCATATTCGCTCCACCTGCCTGGCCTGCCATGCCCATTCCCATAAATCCGGTCATAGCACCTGCAGTGTTGGAGGCTGCTGATTTCATTGCATCTGCCTGAGCACCGGCAAGTGTCGCTGCTGCCATAGTCGGATCTCTGAGAATGGCATTCTTCTGTGCATCTTTGATAAGCTGTGCATCCTCTTCCGGAAGAGTCACAGGATTCATGGCAATGGAAACAACCGCAAGACCTCTGGTCTGCTGCCATTTTTTCGTAAGGGCTTCATTCATGGCATCGCATAATTCCAGAACATGTCCCGGAATGGCACTTGGACGGATCTGAAGTTCTGAGATTTTTGCAAATGCAGGCTGAAGAGCACTTACAAATTCTGTCTTTAACTGAACTTCAATTTCTTCTCTGTCATACTGCTGTTCAACATTTCCGCACACATTTGTATAAAACAGGAGCGGATCGACAATCTTATAAGAATATACTCCATTACAGCGCACAGATACATCTATGTCAAGACCGATATTTCTGTCAACTACCCGGAATGGGATTGGATTTGCTGTTCCGAATTTATTATCTACCAGTTCTTTTGTATTAAAATAATAAACCCTCTGGTCTTTGCCTGTATCGCCGCCAAATGTAAAACGCTTCTTTACTGTATCAAAAGTCCTGTGGATCCCCTCTCCCAGACTTCCGGCAAAAATACTTGGTTCTGTGGATGCATCATAGGTAAACTGTCCGGGTTCTGCACAAACCTCCACAACCTTTCCCTGTTCTACGATGATCATACACTGACCATCTGCAACAGCAATTCCGGAACCGCTTGAAATAATATTATCACTGCCTTTTTTGTTGGAAGAACGTCCGCCTACTCTCTTCTCACCCTTTACAACCAGAACATCTTTATCTATTGCATCGCAGTAAAAAAACTCCTTCCACTGATCTGCCATTGTTCCGCCAAATGCACCGGCTGCTGCTTTGATCAATCCCATAATTTATATCTCCTTCCTGATTACATATTATTTTATACATATTTCTTACAGATATTTTCTACCCATATTTCCTGTTAGTGTGCCGACAAGTTGATTTCTCGAACAATCTTGCGTCTAAATTTCTTATTTTGCGGGTAATTGTGTGTTTTTTTTACAATATAATATTTTTACAGTTACAAATTGATATTTATAAGTTCATCATATCATACATTTTCCGAATTGTCATGCGCAAAAACTCCTCTTTTCTGTCATTTTGCAACATATGAGCACATAAATCGCTGCAGTCCACTCCACAGTAACTATAATGCGACGCGCAGTTATTCAAGAGTTCATGAATAGCAATATACACTTACAATGTATGAAATCTATAAATTCTTTTTTATTTTCAGTATATTTTGTCCGTCTGCATATTCATATGAAACTTCATCCATCATTTCCTTAACCAGAAAAATTCCAAGCCCCCCGATTTTTCTTTTTTCTATATCCAGAGTAACATCCGGATCTTTATTTTCTAATGGATTATAAGGAATGCCTTTGTCTATAAACGTCAGTTCCAGTCTTTCAGGAAAATTCTTTATTTCAACCTGTACAGTTGCCTCTCCAGTTTTTGGCGTATAAGCATAATAGGCAATATTGCCAAATATCTCATCTATCGCAATATCTATCTCCATCTGTACTTTTGCAGAACATCCATTTGTTTCCAGTATGGAATTTACAAAATCTGTAATTACCGCTATATTCTCTATTTTTGCTTCTTCTGTAATACTTTTCAAATCCACCTCTCCTTCCTTCATTCAGTTCAGATAGATAGAATCCTCCTTTTCGCTGTGCAGTTCTGTATCTTTACAGCCACAGTCATTCGATTGACAGTATGTCTGCAAATCCCGTAATATCGAATACATCCTGTATGATATCACTCACATGAATCAATTTCATAGTTCCTTTTACATTCATAAATTTCTGCATTTTCAGAATAACACGCAGGCCGGCTGATGAAATATATTCAAGCCCTGTAAAATCCAATACAAGTTCCTGAGTATTGAGCAACTCTTTCTCGGCAAAAGTATCCAATTCAGGTGCAGTTGCTGTATCTAATCTCCCGGTCAAAAATACTGTATCTTTTGTTCCTTCATTTTTCTTTTCAATTTTCAGACTCATTTTCTCTCTCCTTTTTCAGATAATGTCAAATTTCTGTTCTGTCAGCATCTTCTGCCTCCATCTGTATATTCACTCTATCCACCCTGATATCTGCAAATTGCTCCATTACTGAACAACTCCCATATTTATCATATTCATTGTAACATAAACAGGAGATGAATGCATCATCTCCTGTCTATTATTTATCTGTATTTTTTACGTTACTGTGCAGATATGCACAATTCTACGCTTTCATCTCGGTAACTGAATTACCGAGGATTCCCGCTTATTTTCCTAAAATATTTCCAAATAAAAAGGACTGCCCATTTGTACACTGGCAGTCCCTAAAACAATTCTTACTTATTCTATTATACTAATGCAGCACCTAAAGCTTTGCAAGCATCTGTAGCTTCATCATCTGGCTCTTCCTGGCAGATCACGCTGTCGCATACAAGATTTGCACCTGCTTCTTTACAGGACTCTTCCCAGTTACGCATCCATTCGCCGTCTCCCCATCCATAAGAACCAAACAGAGCGATATTCTTGCCTTTCAGGGCACCTTTGCATCCGTCAAACATTGGCTCGAATTCTGTATCTTCGAGAACTTCATCTCCCATTGCAGGGCATCCGAAGGCGATTGCATCATATTCAGCAACTTTAGAACCGTCAAAATCCTCACAGGTATGAAGAACAGCTTCGCCGCCTTTTTCCCTGATTCCGTCTGCAACTGCGTTTGCCATTGCTTCTGTGTTTCCTGTGCTGCTCCAATATACAACTGCTACTTTACTCATGATTAAAATCCTCCTTAAATTTGCTCTGCCTTTTTCTTTGCCGCAAAGCCATGATTTATATTATAATAAAAAGTCATACGGCTTTTCTATTATACTGATTCTTAAACGAACTCTCCATCCCTGCTATATTACTGTATATAGCTTCTTCCTTACGCTGCCACCGTCAGCTGACGTACAGTTCTTCCCTGATTCCAGAGACGTACATACACGCTGGTACATTTCTTAAATCTGGCAAAAGCCTTTATTGCCTCACATTCATTGCAGTAAACCTTCCAACAACCTACACATTTACAGTTCTGCCCTGCATTCTTGATAAATCCGATCACATCTCCCAGCGGATATCCCAGAAATAATCCGATTTCATGAGGAAAATCTTCTCTCTGGGCCAGGCGGCTTCTCAGTCTCTCAAGTGCATATGCAGGATCTGTACTCTCATACCCATACTTCTTTATGAAATTCGCAACACCAGGTTTCTTCAGATCTCTTTCAAGGCTTGAGAACCGGCAGACATAAATCAGCGCCTTTTTCTCACTCCTGCGAAGTACTGTGAGGGAAACGCCTTTTTCTCTTACACATTCATTAAAGCCTTCTACGCTTTTCCATAATTCTTCCTCAGATTCATATTTATATGTAAAAAGATTTCCGGTTTTAATAGATGCTAATGTAGGTGAACAATGTTCGATCACAGATTTCTCCAACATGTTATGATCCCTTTCTCAATGGCAAAATATTAGTTAGGCCACACTAACTATCTATCAAAAAATAAAGCTTTACGAAACATTTTATTGCTTTTGTTTGCTGCAAAGCTTGAATTACTGCTGTAAAAAGACCTTCAACAGATCGTTCAGCAGTTCGAGTTATTTATGTCTAACTTCATAACTTAATATATACTATCTCTGGTATTCTGTCAAGTTAATTTTGTATAACTTTTTTTAGTAACTGCCTTTTTTAACCGAATCAAGTAAGTCCCCGGGGTCGGTTGCAAAAAACAATAAGCAATGGGTAGGGACTTGCTTGTATCAGGAGGAGTGACAACTCCTTCTGATACACTGTGAAACAGTTATTCGATGTAGCGCCGCATAGCAAAGCGGATGATTTTATCCGCTTGACCATAAAATCTCATCCTTCTATACAGATCGTACTTCCAACTCCATCTTCTGTCCGTTTCTTTGTTACTATGATCTTCTTATCAATACGTTCTTTCAGCTCTGCTACATGGGAAACAATCCCCACCAGTCTGCTTCCCTGACTGAGATCCTTCAATGCGCGGATTGCCTGATCAAGGGCATCTTCATCCAGAGATCCGAAACCTTCATCCACAAACATGGTATCAAGCTGGATTCCGCCGGAGCTTGACTGAATTTCATCGGAAAGTCCCAGTGCCAGAGACAGAGATGCCTGAAATGTTTCTCCGCCTGATAAGGTCTTGACACTTCGAACAGTTCCATTGTAATGGTCTACTACATCCAGTTCCAGACCGGTTTTCCCTACCCTGCTCTTGTTTTCTTTTCTGCGAACTAACTCGTACTGACCGCTGCTCATGGTCATCAGACGGATATTGGCACGCGCAAGAATGCGGTCAAAATACTGCATCTGGATGTAAGTTTCCAGCATGATCCTTGCCTTACCCGTGATCGTACCATTGGCAGTGTCTGAGAGAGATTTCATCCACTTCCAGCGGGTTTCCGTTTTAAGAAGTTCTGTCTGCTGTCTGCGGATTTTTTCATACATGTCACTGTTGATTTCCAGGCGGGCATGGACCTCATCACGATTTTCTGAAAGTGATTTCTTTTGCTGTGCAAAGTTTTCTTTCTGAGCATTCAGTTCCTCAGCTGAAATACTTATGGATTCTTTTAACTGTTCTGTCAGAGATGCAATTACCGAATCCAGTTCTGTCATTCTCTTTTCTAATACTTCTCTCGCTTCTGTTACTGTTTTATAATGTATTTCAAGCTTCTTTTGTTCCTCAGTCTTAAGCTGGATCTGAGACAGGATTTCTTCCTTTGTCCTTTCACCCAGCTCTTTTTCCATATTCTCTCTCTGCTTCTGCAGCTGCTCATATCTGGATTTCTCTGCTGCTGTCTGCTGCTGATTCTGATTGATCTGGTCTGTGATCGTTGTGAGTTCTGTCTGAGTCTTACCAATCTGCATCTCCAGAAGTTTTCTCTGTTCCAGAAGTGCTGTCAGATCCTTTTGTTTCTGTCCCAGAATATTTTGCTGCTGTTTCAGCCATTCTGCTGCTCTCTTTCCCTGCAGCAAAGCCTGTGATACATTACAGATTTCCTTTTGATACACTATTTCACCGCTGTGATCCTGTGACAGTTCCGGATCAGTTTTCATTCTCTGTCTTATATCTTCTTCATGGATCCGATGTCAGTACAGGTCCGTCCAATTGATTCTGCAGCTGTTCCTGAATACTTTCCAGCTGGCTCTTCCTCTTTTCAAGACTGATCTGTAATTTCTGAAATTCTTTTGCATGTTGTTCTGACTGTGTGATGAACTCTTCCTTTTTCTTCAGTAAATCCTGATGAACTTTTTTCTGTTTTTTGATTTCTTCCAATCCTGTCTGTACACTGCTTTCCTGATTTTTTACAAATAAACATAATTCATGATCAGGAAATTCCTTTCGAAGTATCTCTTGTGTCTCCTCTTCTGGCAGAAACTGCGCTATATAACCTTTAACCCCTTCTGTCAGTTCTTCCCTGCAGCGCTGCATCAGTCCTGCTGCCTCTCCTGCCTGCACACTTGCGTCAGATGCCGCTTTTTCCGCAGCTTCTGTTAACTTTTTCTGTTTTTTCAGCTGTTCTTCTGTGGGAACTTCATTCGGAATCTGTGTGAGCTTCGGATGATGAACAGAACCACATACCGGACATGGCATCCCATCCTGAAGATCTGCTGCCAGAATACCCGCCTGTGCATCCAGATAGGCCTGCTCCATTTTGTTTAAAATTTCTTTTATTTCTGCCCGTTTCTGAGAAGCGGTCAGATAAGCCTTCTTTTTGCTTTCTGCTTTCTTTTCCAGATCCTGATACCGTTTCTGCTGATCTTCTATTTTCTGTATCTGCTGCAAACGTACGACCAGGCTGTTCTCTTTGATTTCCAGATTCCCACCGGAAACAATTTTCTCTTCCAGATCAGCCAAATCCTTTTTTATCTGTTTCGCAAATTGTTCTTCCTGTTCAGACTGTATTTTCAGTTCACTGATTTTTGTCTGAAGAAACTCAAGATTTCCGCAGTTCTTATAAATTCCTGCATAAAGAGTATCTATTTTCTCTTTCCGGAAATCTGTTTCTGCTTTTTCTTTTTCTGCACCGTCTGTTGTCTGATATTCTTTTTGTTTTTCTTCAAGAACAATTTTCTTTTCTTTCTGACGATTCTGCAGTGCAATACTGTCTGTTTCCAATTTTTCAATCTGTTTTGAGACATTTTCTATTTCTCTGAGCAGATTTTCCAGATTTGTATAACGCTTCAGATTCTCTTTTTCTTTCTGTATGGAAAGTATCAGGCGTTGGATCTCCTCTGGTTCCTTTGCCCCATTTTCTGCATCTTTTTGTGCCTGTTCCAACTGTGGAAGCAATACTTCTTTCTCTTGCAGAAGTTGTTCCTTCCTTGCCTTTGCATCTGCTTCTTTATGAGCCTTTCCCAAAAGCTGATTTACTTTTTCAAGTTCTGTATCATTCTCTTTGATCTGCTTATTTACAGCTTTCAAGTTATCCTTATCTGCCTTCAGAAACTGCTCCAGAATTTCCAGACCTTCTTCCAGATTTCCTTCAAAGCCATTCTTCTCCATCAATAACCACTGTTGTCCCAACTGATTTTCTGTAGAATATCTGACCTGTTCCGTATACTGACGGATACTTCTCAGCAGCTCTTTATATGCTTTGTCCAGACCGCCGGCTTCGAATTTTAATTTTTCCTGAATTACCTTATAAATATCCGTATGGAAAAGCTTTCTGAAAATATTGCTGCGTTCCTCTGTATCAGCCAACAGTAATTTTCTGAAATCTCCCTGTGCAATCATGGCGATCTGTGTAAACTGCTTCATATCCAGTCCGATCAGCTCAGTAACCGCCTGATTCACTTCCTTTAGCTTTGTCACAGGAGCTCTTCCATCAGAAAAAGTAAGCAACGCCTCCCCCTTCTGGGTGGTCATTCCGGTACCTCTGGTCTTTGGGCGCTCATAATCCGGGCTTCGCTTCACTGTATACACTGCATCTTTATATTCAAAA
>NZ_JBWJVQ010000279.1:0-4322 GCF_056339875.1 Blautia sp. ZXY-1-C6 | reverse complement strand
ACAGAAAATCCAGTATTTATGCGGGTAAATCGATTTTAGTCGTAAATTCACTGGAAGTTCACATATTGGCAGAAAATCATGCCGCACCAACGATTTTCATATTATTCCGGGGATGCAGCTCTTTTAATATTTCAGCCTGTTTTTTAGCCGCAATATGTATATAAATCTGAGTTGTTTTTATGGAACTATGGCCCAAAATCTGCTGAACACAGCTTACATCTACGCCCTCCTCTATTAAATATGTCGCAAATGAATGACGAAACATATGAGGAGTAATATTTCTCTCGATCCCAGCCTGCTTTGTATACTTCTTCAGCATCAGCCGGATAGATTGTTCCGTATACCTGCTTTCTCTGTTGTTTACAAAAAAATAACCACTTTTCTTGATCGACTGCTCATTTTCATCGTAATATTTTTTCAAGACCTCTAAAATTGAAGTGTTGCTGATCTGTACATATCGTTCCTTCCCGCCTTTTCCCATAAGCCTGATCAAGCCCGTATTCAGATTAATGCTGTCGTCCCGGATGTTGGAGATTTCATACACTCTCGCCCCGGTTGCGAAAAACACTTCAATCACGGCTACATCACGCAGCATAAATTTACGGGATGCTTTATCGTTCTCATTCAGGCATTGATACATATGGTTCAAAAGCTTCTCTATTTCTTCCCTGGGAATGATTCTGGGGAGGGTTACTGTTTCCTTGAATTTGACTTTTATTTTCCGGAAAGGGCTTTCAGCAATGATTTCAGTTTCTTCTAAATAGTTATAAAACGCTTTTATTGATGCTATCTTCCGCTTTACAGTCTTTTGCTTGTAGCTCTTATGCAAATGCGTAACATACTCCTCAATCTTTTCCTTATCAGGTTCATCCACACATATATATTCGAAATACTGACGCAAGTCAATACGGTATGCTTTCAGTGTTTTCCTATCGAGTTCCTTTCGATATTCACAGTACTCCAAATATGCTGCCAGTTTATCTTCTAATCTCATTTTAGATTCCTCCTATCTGTTATAAGCATCATACTACCGTATTTGGCACTAATTTCAATAGGAGCAATTATTAAATATAAAATGCAAAAATATGTTCGGGCAAAAAATTTCCTGTGCCATTGACCTTTTCAATCAATGCGCAAGGGGATTTTTTTCTTTACTTACAGAACCGGCCAGCAATCTTTTTTAAAAAAGGAATTACAACCGGAGCTTCACTAATATATTCTACAATCACAAGAAGCACCAGAAGAAAAACAACCCATAGGAACAGATATATCTTTTCAGATTTTCCTATCGTCTTCTTCATATCTAAGATCAGATAGTCACCCCGAAAGCACTCCTGAATATCATCCTCGGTCAATATCTTATCGTAGGATTTTTTCAGTTTCTCATAACTTTCATAAACTTTATTCATCTGATACTTTGACTGCCCATAACAAATGAACAGATATACCACAGAACCCACCAGGACTAATTCCAGAATTACCGTGATATCTTTTGTAAAAATATTGTTCAACGGCTGGTCTGATACAATACCGGCTATGACCACTGTAAATAGGAAGCCAAATATTGCTATAACATTTGCTTTAAACTTATCAAGTAATTCTGTGGCGTATTCCCCGGTTCTCGACACAATGTCACTTATAAATTCTGCCACTTTGTTTTTCAGTTCAAGATACTGTCCTACGTTATCTTTCAAATACAGATTGTAATTAGACTGGATAGAAGAAAGAACTTTTTCGTCCAGGTTCAGCAGCGGCTCATATTTGCAATGCAGACAGATAATATTTCTTGCAATAATGGCTTTGTCAATAGAACTTCCGCCTGAATATATCCAGTCATATATTTTGTACAGCACCTGGTTTCCCGTTATCTCATTTAGACGGCATACATAATCAACAGAACGCTGTCCCATGATCTGCAGTTTCATCTGCCCGCCCTGAATCGTAGCATTGGATGCAATGAAGCCTGCTGCCAAAATTGTTTCCAGCTTCATGAACAATTCTTTGAATGGGTTTCCCTCATACCCTACTTCTATCTTAAAATCATCCGGCAGCAATCCATAGGAATCCTGGTTATAAAAGTACGTATTATCCCTACAAGCCAGCAAACGCTGTGTCCTGCTAAAATTACAATCAATCTCTCTATTCCCCACAGGAAGAAAATACATTGTTTTCGTATAAAAAATATTTGGACTGTCAAATAGTTCAAACACTATATTTTTCCCTGCCCCATCCAGAAACATAGAGAATGTTTTCAGCACGTCTTCCATAGATAAACCGACAATATCCTCCACAAACTTTTGGTATCGGTAAATTGAAAAGTGCCCATCTGCCAGTGTTTTATTTATCTCTATTTTTGTAAAAATCATCTCATCTTCCAGTGTCTCTTCAATAAACGCTCTGTACTCTGCTTCAGTTGAATTTTTCACTATTATGAAGGGATCTTCATTTTCCAACGACAAAAAAATTCTGACTTCATCCCTTGATGGAATCTTTTGTATGACCTCCATCAATTCTGAAAATCCTAAAGCCTGAGAAGATGGGAATGAAAAACAGGCGGAATAGAATTTCCTGCGTTCTTCTTCTTTCAATCCCAAAACCTTATCCCTTATATGCTCCAGCAAAGCAAATCCCTCCTATCTCCCCTCCCTACGCTCAAATGTCCGGAAGGTTATATCATTATCCATACGGATCTTGAGATACCGTTTGCCATCACCGTCCTCATATGCCTCAATGATGTCTTCCAAATCTTCAACCGCACTAGATACTTTGATCTGAATTCCGCTATATACATCATACGTTTTCTTCATTTTAGGCTTAATCATTGACAGAACTGGCTTAAACTGATGGTCAAAGTGTTGTTTTTCAGGCAGGTCGCACAGTTTCTGAATAAGTTCTTCTTTCTTTTCCGCCTTCATGTCGTTAGGGGAATAATTCTTAATCGTTTTATCTAACATTTCAGAAAAATCAAACTGCTCGACACTACTGAAATACAAGTACATTGCATTCCGGATTACCATATGGTCATATGGTGCATCTTTTTTCAGATTTCTGCTCAGTGTACTTTCTACGGCTTTAAACGCTCTCTTGGTATTAAGCTCATCACTTTGAAGTTCATTTAACTCCAGAAAATCATGCCACCAGTATTTCGCCACCGTATTAGAATATATTCTGGCTAAAAATTTCACAGAATTCAAATCATCAATCTCAAACAGGCAGGTTTTCCAGATCTTTTTTGTGTCCTTTGAAAAGCCTGATTTAATGCTGTAATCACTATCATCAAAGAAATCCGTATGCTCTACCTTCGCCAACAGAAACAGCACCTTCCCCTCATCCTCGATCAGAGCCAAGATCAGGCTTCCTTTCTGCACTCTAATATCCATACTGGCAATCTGCTCTTGTGCCTGTCTTTCCTTTCGGAGCAGGCGTTCTGCTATTATATCAATCCTTTGCAGAACTATTTCAGCCTCTGCCTGGTGCTTTATGATCTCTAATATACTGCTAATGACCTCTGTACCCGTTGATTGTGTTTTGTATTCCCTTACAGAAACATTCCCATTTATGTAAGAAATCAACTGTTCAATATACTCCCCAAACTTTGGCATAATATTTCTTGCTGAAATTTTATTGTTTTCATAATCAATCACCCTGATGGCCTGTGTAACGATTCTCATAAGCATATAACCTCTTTATCTTCCGCACTGAATAAACACTGAATCTCTTGTCTGAATTACTGCTATGTACTTCTTCATTTCACTGTAGCTTAAGTATACCACACACATGTAAAGCAAGCAAAAGAATTTACTGTTATCTTTGCCATGGTATCCACAAATATAATAGATAATTAGCAGTTATCCATTACTTCCTATGGAGATGAATACAAATGAACATCCAGCAATATATACACAGCCTTACAGACGAGGAGTTTGAACAGCTTTGCACGGAATACCTGACCTTGCATTATAAAAACAAAAATATTACCATACACGGTACGCGTTTGAAAAAAGATGGTGGAAAAGACATTGTAGGAACTGCACAGGATGTCCCCTATGAAATATGGGCTGAATGCAAGAGGCACAATCGTGCCCTTGGTCTTGAGAAAATATCTAAAAATGTTATTTTGGTTATTTCAAAAGGAATTAATGAGCTGATTTATTTCTCTACAAGTGATATTACCAGAAATGCGGTTAAACATGTTTCCATAGTTGCTGCCAAGCATAATTTTTCTGTCACTTTCATATATGGGAACCGTCTGTATCAGGAATTATCAATTCTTCCACGTTTTCAATATGGTTTTGAAAAATCAAATGAAATAATAAAAAATG
>NZ_JBWJVQ010000278.1:0-2837 GCF_056339875.1 Blautia sp. ZXY-1-C6 | reverse complement strand
GAGACGATAGTATCCTTTTTCTTTATGGAAAGTCTTAACTGTAGCACCGTCATCGATCAGCGCAACAACAATATCTCCATCCTCTGCTGTGGACTGCTGTTTTACCAGAACCTGATCTCCGTCAAAAATTCCGGCGTTTATCATACTTTCCCCTTTTACTTTCAACAGAAAGCTCTGTGAATTAGGCATAAACTCTGCAGGGATAGGGAAATAGCCTTCAATATTCTCAACTGCCAGAAGTGGCTGTCCGGCTGCCACAGTTCCTATGATGGGAACATTCACAACCTCTCTGCGGACCAGATTAAAATTGTCATCAATAATCTCAATCGCACGTGGTTTCGTTGCATCTCTGCGGATATATCCATTTTTCTCCAGTGCTTCCAGATGTGAATGAACGGAAGAAGTAGATTTCAGGTTGACTGCCTCGCAGATTTCACGAACTGCCGGCGGAAATCCCCGGTTCAAAATCTCATTCTTTATGTAATCAAGAATCTCCTGCTGCTTTGGCGTGATTCTTCCATATGGCATAATTATACCCTCCTTTTTAAGTTATTTTTTGTTCGTACACTCTTCATAACCATTCAGCAGTCTGCTATTCTATGAGATACTGAACAGTTTCTGATTTTTTTATCATATCATAATTCCTGACAAAAAGCAAACTTATATTCTGAAAATGTGTTCTTACTTATGTGCTCCCGTTACTGTTTACTCCATTCTCAGTAACGGGATAGTGGTGTGTGAACAGTAACGATTATTGTGAATTCTTTATGAATAAACTTGTTTTTAAATGTGCAAAGTGTTACAATATTTTGGAAAATAGTGTAACTATTCAGCAGTCACTGTGAAATCGCTGAACAGTTATAGAATGATTATGAACTGCACAAAAAGGAGACATTCCATTGTCTGATAATAAATCAAAAAAAATGCCGGGAATCCTGGCAAGGCTTCGCATGGTCGTGGGGCTGAATATCGGAACGATCATGTTTGGCATCTTATTCATATATATGGCATTCAGTGCCATATTATATTTTACAACTACTCATATTGAGTCCTATCAGGTTACATCAGGACCTTTATCCCGCAACGAAACATATACCGGCCTTGCCATACGTGAAGAAAGTTTATGCAAGGCAGATTCATCAGGCTATATTACTTATTATGCAAGGGAGGGCAGTAAAATCAATGCTTCCGGAGCGGTGTACGGACTTAGTGATACAAAAACAGCTTCTGCTCCGGCATCTCTTGCCCCGGAAGAACTTTCAAAGGTACGGACTGATATGATGAGTTTTTCCAAAGGATTCAGTTCAAGTAAATTTAACAGCACCTACAGCTTTAAATATGAACTGAAGGGAAATATCCTTCAATATGCAGAGTCTGGCAATACCTCATCTGCTCCTCTTACTTCAGATGAGGACGGTGAAGGAAATGACAGTGGTGACAATGACAAAACAGCAGATATTTATCCCGGAAATCAAACTATCTGCCAGTCCCAATCTGATGGTATCGTTTTATATTCCATGGATAATTATGAAGGAAAAACAGTAGATGCTGTAAAGGCAGAAGATTTCGATCAGAATTCTTACCATGAAACAGATTTGAAAACTTCCGACAAGGTAAAAGCAGGAGATGACATTTATACCATTATCACAGATGAACGCTGGAGCCTTCTGATTCCCTTGAGCGACAGACAGGTTGAAAAACTGAAAGACCGTTCTACAATACGTGTCAAATTTTTAAAAGACGATATGACACAAAACGGAGATTTTTCCATTATTACCATAGACGGTGACAAATATGGACAGATTGATTTCAATAAAGGTCTGATTCGTTATGCATCTGACCGTTTTTTGGACATTGAACTTGTAACCAACACAGTTGTAGGTCTGAAAATCCCTCTTACCTCTATTGTAACCAAGGATTTTTATGTGATTCCATCCAGAATGGCCACTACACAGGATAATCAGACAGGTTTTACCCTTTATGAGGGGAAAAATAAAACAACCTTTAAAAATGTGAGCATTTACGCAAGCATTGATGATTCATCTGTCTCCAAACTGGCAGTGGATGAAGCAGAACAACCTCAGATTTATTATGTTGACAAGAGTTCATTTAAGGAAGGGGATGCCCTGATCAATACGGATACCGGTGAAAAATATGTGATCGGAGAGAAAGCAAGAATACTCTGGAGGGAGTATACTGTATTAATAAAGGCTATGCGGTTTTTCGCCGTATTGAAATACTTGATGAGAACGAAGAATATGCTATTGTATCTAAAAACACCACCTACGGTCTTTCCAGATATGATCACATTGTTAGAAACGCTGATAAAGTAAAGGAAGAAGACATTTTATACTAATTAAGGAGGCTTAATATGTTAGCTGATAAACTAAACCTTGTGAAAAAGAATATTGAAGAGGCCTGCGATACTGCAGGGCGTTCTCCCCAAGAGGTAACTCTTATTGCGGTCAGTAAGACCAAACCGGTGGAAATGCTGAAAGAAGCATATGATGCGGGTGCAAGAGTGTTTGGGGAGAATAAGGTTCAGGAGATCTTAGATAAATACGATCAGATGCCATCAGATGTACAGTGGCACATGATCGGACATTTACAGAGAAATAAAGTGAAATATATTATTGATAAAGTATCTATGGTACACTCTGTAGATTCTGTCCGCCTGGCAGAGGCCATCGAAAAGAGGCAGCAAAAAAAGATATCTGCATGCCGGTTCTGATCGAAGTAAATGTAGCAGGAGAGGAAAGTAAGTTTGGCCTTTCAGTCGAAGAGGTATTACCATTTCTGGAAGAAATTTCTTCTTATGAGCATCTTCAGGTAAAAGG
>NZ_JBWJVQ010000277.1:0-11521 GCF_056339875.1 Blautia sp. ZXY-1-C6 | reverse complement strand
TCAAGAGAACACCATCTGCATTTTTAGGTTCCTGTCGTTACAAGCTTCCTGAAATTCACGAAGATAAAGCAATTTATGAGAAAATTTTTGAGATCTTAAATAAACTGGATATCTATGCGTTTATCTACATTGGCGGAAATGATTCCATGGATACGATCAAGAAACTGTCTGATTATGCGATTCTCACAGGACAGACTCAGAAGTTCCTTGGTGTTCCGAAAACAATCGACAATGACCTGGCGCTGACAGACCATACACCCGGATTTGGAAGTGCTGCAAAATATATCGGCGCATCCACAAAAGAAGTGATCCGCGATGCACTGGGACTTACTTATAAGAAAAATATGATTACGATCATGGAGATTATGGGACGTAATGCCGGATGGCTTACAGGTGCCACAGCACTAGCAAAATCTGAGGACTGCGACGGACCGGATTTGATCTATCTGCCGGAAGTTCCTTTTGATGTTGAGAAATTCCTTGCAAAAGTAAAAGATCTTCTGAATAAAAAAGCATCTATTGTAATCGCAGTTTCCGAGGGAATCAAGCTGGCAGACGGAAGATATGTATGTGAGCTTGGAAGCGTGGGAGACTATGTGGATGCATTTGGACACAAACAGCTTCAGGGAACAGCCACTTATCTGGCAAACTTCCTGGCAGCGGAGTGCGGATGCAAGACAAGAGCTGTTGAACTTTCCACATTACAGAGAAGTGCTTCCCACATGGCATCCAGAGTGGATATTGATGAAGCATTCATGGTAGGTGGTGCTGCAGTTAAAGCTGCAGATGAAGGTGACACAGGTAAGATGGTTGTTATCGACCGTGTTTCCGATGATCCGTACATGGCAGCTACAGGTATCTACGATGTACACAGAATCGCAAATGAGGAGAAACTTGTTCCGAGAGAATGGATGAATAAAGATGCTACAAACGTAACTAAGGATTTTGTAGACTATATTAAACCTCTGATCCAGGGAGATTATCAGCCTATTATGGTAAATGGTATGCCGAGACATCTGGTACTGAACATGAAAAAAGGCAGAAAGAAATAATTGATAAAAATTATAAACGGGCAGCCGGGCAGATCAACTTATCTGTTTTGCTTCCCGTTTTTTCCTGTTATATAATATATGAGATGTGAGAGAAAAATATAGATAAAGACCAGAATAAAGGACTGAGAAAACCTTAACAATAATAAGAATAATAAAATAAATCACTTTATGCAGAATGTATAAAAATTTTAGCTAATTTTAGCAGAATAACCTTGACGAAATGACACAAATTCTATAAAATAATTATGTGCGTATAAGAAACATATATTTACTTATGTGCGAAAGGTGTGGCTGTTCAGTTACTTCACAACAGAATGCTGAATAGTTACAAAAGAACAATAATTTAGGAGGAAAATGTAAAATGGCAAAATGGGTTTACATGTTTACAGAAGGTAACGCTAATATGAGAAACCTTCTGGGTGGTAAAGGTGCCAACCTTGCTGAAATGACAAACCTTGGTCTTCCTGTACCTCAGGGCTTCACAATCACAACAGAAGCTTGTACTCAGTACTATGAAGACGGAAGACAGATCAATGATGAGATCATGGCTCAGATCATGGAAGCAATCACCAAAATGGAAGGAGTTACCGGAAAGAAATTCGGTGACAAAGAAAATCCTCTGCTTGTTTCCGTTCGTTCTGGTGCGAGAGCTTCTATGCCAGGTATGATGGATACTATCCTGAACCTTGGTTTAAATGAAGACGTTGTTAACGTACTTGCTGAAAAATCCGGCAATGCTCGTTGGGCATGGGACTGCTACAGAAGATTCATCCAGATGTACTCTGATGTAGTTATGGAAGTCGGAAAGAAATATTTCGAAGAACTTATCGATGAGATGAAAGCTAAAAGAGGTGTTAAGCAGGATGTTGAACTTACTGCAGAAGACCTTCATGAATTAGCTGAACAGTTCAAAGCTGAATATAAAGCAAAAATCGGTGCTGATTTCCCAACTGATCCTAAGGAACAGTTAATGGGTGCTATCAAAGCCGTATTCCGTTCCTGGGACAACCCACGTGCGAACGTATATCGTCGTGACAACGATATCCCGTATTCCTGGGGTACAGCTGTTAACGTACAGATGATGGCATTCGGTAACATGGGTGATGACTGTGGTACAGGTGTTGCCTTCACACGTGACCCTGCTACAGGAGCTAACGGTCTGTTTGGTGAATTCCTTACAAATGCTCAGGGTGAAGACGTTGTTGCCGGTGTTCGTACACCTATGCACATCTCCGAAATGGAACAGAAATTCCCGGAAGCATTCGTACAGTTCAAACAGGTTTGCGAAACACTTGAAAAACACTACAGAGACATGCAGGATATGGAGTTTACTGTAGAGCATGGTAAACTGTATATGCTTCAGACACGTAATGGTAAGAGAACAGCTCAGGCTGCTTTAAAGATCGCTTGTGACCTTGTTGATGAGGGAATGAGAACAGAAGAAGAAGCTGTAGCTATGATCGACCCACGTAACCTTGATACTCTTCTTCACCCACAGTTTGATGCTGCTGCTCTGAAAGCTGCTACACCAATGGGTAAAGGCCTTGGCGCTTCTCCTGGAGCTGCTTGCGGTAAGATCGTATTCACAGCTGATGATGCTGTTGAATGGGCTGAAAGAGGAGAAAAAGTCGTACTTGTACGTCTTGAGACATCTCCGGAAGACATCACAGGTATGAAATCTGCTCAGGGTATCCTGACAGTTCGTGGTGGTATGACATCTCACGCAGCAGTTGTTGCCCGTGGTATGGGTGAGTGCTGTGTATCCGGATGTGGTGATATCGCTATGGACGAAGAAAACAAGAAATTTACACTTGCTGGTAAAGAATTCCACGAAGGAGACTTCATCTCCATCGATGGTACAACAGGTAACATCTACGACGGAATCATCCCGACTGTAGACGCTACAATCGCTGGTGAGTTCGGACGCATCATGGCTTGGGCTGACAAGTACAGAACAATGAAAGTTCGTACAAACGCAGATACTCCGGCTGATGCTAAGAAAGCTGTAGAGCTTGGTGCAGAAGGTATCGGTCTTTGCCGTACAGAGCATATGTTCTTCGGTGAGGGACGTATCGATGCATTCCGTGAAATGATCTGCTCCGAAACAGCAGAAGAGAGAGAAAAAGCTCTTGCAAAAGTTCTTCCATTCCAGCAGGATGACTTCAAAGGTCTCTTTGAAGCTCTGGAAGGTAACCCTGTTACTATCCGTTTCCTGGATCCGCCTCTTCATGAGTTCGTTCCTACAGATGAAGCTGACATCAAGAAACTTGCAGATGCTCAGGGCAAAACTGTAGAGCAGATCAAGACTATCATCGCTTCTCTTCATGAGTTCAACCCGATGATGGGACATCGTGGATGCCGTCTTGCTGTAACATATCCTGAAATCGCTAAGATGCAGACAACAGCAGTTATCCGCGCAGCAATCGAAGTTAAGAAAGCTCATCCGGACTGGACAATCAAACCGGAAATCATGATCCCACTTGTTGGTGATGTAAAAGAGCTTAAATATGTTAAGAAATTCGTAGTTGAGACAGCTGATGCTGAGATCAAAGCCGCTGGTTCTGACCTTCAGTATGAAGTTGGTACAATGATCGAGATCCCGAGAGCAGCTCTTACAGCTGACGAGATCGCTAAAGAAGCAGACTTCTTCTGCTTCGGTACAAACGACCTTACTCAGATGACATACGGCTTCTCCCGTGATGATGCAGGTAAATTCCTCAACGCATACTATGACGCTAAGATCTTCGAGAACGATCCATTTGCAAAACTGGATCAGGTTGGCGTTGGCAAGCTGATGAAGATGGCTATCGAACTCGGCAAACCGGTTAACCCGAACCTTCACGTAGGTATCTGCGGCGAGCATGGTGGAGATCCGTCTTCTGTAGAATTCTGCCACAAGATCGGTCTTAACTATGTATCCTGCTCACCATTCCGTGTACCGATCGCTCGTCTTGCAGCAGCACAGGCAGCTATCGCTGAGAAGAATGCATAATTAGCATAAAATATAGATTCATGCGCGAGCATGAGAGTGTCCAAACGTAAAATGGCTCCTGGAACTTTAGAAAAATCTGAAGCTCCAGGAGCTTTTTGATGTATTTTGTAGTGAAACGTGGAATAATCATTTGTAGAAAGTTTTAATTATGTGATCTTTGCATTTATGATCAGGAGATTTGATTTCAAAACTCCGGAATGCGAGGATGATGATACAGAGACAAAACTTTATACAAAAGCAGACGTAAATGTAAGAAAAGAAGCAGGAAAAATAGCCGGATAATTAAGATAGTTTATCTGATTATCCGGCTGTTTTTGTCTGGCTGCATAGTAAGCTTCATAGTAACCTTCATGGTAAAACAAATTGACGTTACATATGAAAAGTGATATAATGTACAATGATTTGACATAAAATATATAAAAAAAGTACAAAATACACAAAAAATACTTACTGTAGAGGTGCTTCAATGTATGCAGAATTACAAATGGAACTGGAAACAAAAGAAATAAATTACAGGCAGTCATCAAATTTACAGGGAGTTATTATGGAAAATATTTCTCCAGAATATGCAGCCAGACTACATGGAAACCAGTTAAATCCTTATAGTCAATGTATCACGAGGGAAAATAACAGCACCATCTGGACAATAAAGACTTTGAATGAAGAAGCATATGAAAATATAATTATGCCGTTGTCTGAATGTACAGATATTTTTTTGAGAAAAAAGGGATTATCAATTTCTGTATGTAATAAAAGGATGCACTTGAAAAATGATAATGAACTTATCACAGAGTTTTATGAGAAGAAATGTCCGAAATATTTGGAGATAAAGTTTCAGACACCCACAGCTTTTAAAAGTGACGGAAAATATGTAATATATCCGGATTTGGGCTTAATATATGCCAGTCTTATGAGAAAATACAGTGCTGTTTCAGAAGCTTTTGATATGTTTGATGAGGAAACACTGGAGGCACTTGTTGAACAGAGTGAAATCGTGCGGTACCGTTTGCAGACAGTACCATTTCCATTGGAGAAAGTTCAGATCACAGGTTTTACAGGAAGTATCTGTATTCATATTAGAGGACCAGAAACAATGGCAAGATATCTGAGAATGTTATTTAAATTCGGAGAATTTGCCGGAGTGGGAATTAAGACAGGCATGGGAATGGGAGCAATGAAATACGTCAGGAGGAATGAAGATGATTGACCAGAAAATTAAGTTGATTACAGGAAGTCTGCTTCATGACATAGGAAAAGTAGTTTACCGGGAAGGCAGTGACAGAAGAAATCATAGTGTATCAGGATATGATTTTCTTAAAGAAGAGGGAAAAATAGAGGATAAAGAGATTCTTGACTGTGTAAGATACCATCACTTTTCAGAAATCAAAAGTGCACGTCTGAAAGAGGATAATCTGGCGTACATCGTTTATCTGGCAGATAATATAGCTGCCTTTGCAGACAGGAGAAAAAAGGAAGACACTGAAGAAAAGGGTTTTGATCTGTCAGTCCCGCTTCAGAGTGTGTTTAATGTATTGAATGGAAATAACCAAAGTTTTTATTATCAGCCAGGTGATATGGATGATCAGGGGAAGATTAATTATCCTGCTTCTGAGAAAAAGCCATTTTCCAGAGAATTCTATATGAAAATCTGTCAGAGAATGTTAGATAATTTCAGAGGTATGAATTGGAGTGAAGAATATCTGAACTCCTTACTGGCCGTTATGGAAGCAAATCTTTCTTATATGCCATCCTCCACTTCAAATGAAGAATTAAGTGATATTTCCCTGTTTGATCATGTAAAATTGACTGCGGCAATTTCTAGCTGCATATATGATTATTTAAACGAAAATCATTTGAGTTATAAGACGGAATTATTTGATAAGAAGGATTTTTATGACAGGAACGCATTTCTCTTATGTTCTATGGATATTTCAGGAATACAGAGTTTCATATATACAATAAGCTCTAAAAATGCATTGAAAAATTTGCGTGCAAGGTCTTTTTACCTGGAAATTATGATGGAGCATATCATAGATCTTCTTTTAGACAGACTGCAACTGTCAAGGGCAAATCTTTTATACTCCGGAGGCGGACATTGTTATCTACTTCTTGCAAATACAACGGAAACTGTTATACAGATTCAAAAATTTCAGGAAGAATTGAAGGAATGGTTATTGAAACAGTTTCAGACGGATCTTTTTGTTGCTTTTGGATATGTGCAATGTACAGGGAATGCATTCAGAAACGTTCCGGAGGGTAGTTATACAGAGTTATTCAGGAAAATGAGTAAAATGCTGTCGTTGCAAAAACAGCACAGATATACGGCGAGAGAAATAATTCGGTTAAATAATCGAAAAGAGCAGGATTATTCCAGAGAATGTAAGGTTTGCAAAAAAATCGGACATGTAGATGAAGAGGGAGTTTGCCCTCTGTGCAGAAAAATAGAGAAGCTTTCAAAAAATGTATTGTATGCAGATTTCTTCTCCGTTGTACTGGAAAATCCAGATGAAAGAGAAGATGCCATGCCACTGCCGGGAGGATATTGTCTGGTTGCAGACGATGAAAAAAAACTGTGCAGACGAATGGAAAATGACGATTATTTTGTACGAGCCTATTCTAAAAATAAGCTTTATACAGGAAAACATATTGCTACGAAGCTGTGGGTAGGAGATTATTCAACAGGAAGTACTTTTGAAGAATTTGCCCGGGAAGCTGAAGGCATCAGCAGAATCGGGGTATTGAGAGCAGATGTGGATAATCTTGGACAGGCTATTGTGTCAGGATTCTGTAATTCAAAAAATGGAGACAGATATATGACATTATCCAGAACAGCTACTTTATCCAGACAGTTATCCTTATTCTTCAAGTATTATATTCGATTCATCCTGGAAAATGGAGAATATTCACTGGAAGGAAAAAATGGTGGAAAGAAAAGACAGGCTACAATTGTATATTCCGGAGGAGATGATGTATTTATTGTAGGTGCATGGAATGATATTATTGAATTGTCTGTAGATCTGAGAAGAAAATTTGAACAATATACTCAGGGGACATTAAGCATTTCAGCAGGCATCGGTATTTATGATTTTTCTTATCCGATTGCTGCCATTGCAGAAGAAACCGGTATGATGGAATCAGAGTCAAAGAGAATGCCGGAAAAAAATGCAGTGACATTACTTCAGGATGGAGAAATTCATCTGGTGGATGACGGGGATGAAGAAAAAGAGATCAGCGATGGAACCTATTCATGGAAAGAACTGGAAGAAGGAGTTGTTCAGGAAAAATACAGGGCATTATGTGATTTTTTTGAAGGTATTGACGAAACCAGAGGAATGTCCTTCTTATACCGTATGATGGAGTTGGTAAGAGGACATGAGGAGAAGATCAATTTTGCAAGAATGATGTATCTTCTTTCCAGGCTGGAGCCGACAGAGGAAGGACCGAAAAAAGAAAAATACAGACAGTTGTCTCAGAAAATGTACAGGTGGATTCAGTCGGATCAGGATTGCAGACAATTGAAAACAGCAATTAATCTTTACGCATACATTCATCGCAAAAAGGGGGAACACAGGGATGAGAATTAATGAGAATAACTATGTAGATAAAGCTGAAGAGGCGATTAAGAGTCTGGTTGAGGAGTCAAAGCAAAAATGCAGAGGAAAAGTAAATATTGTAACTACATCTAAAATACGGAATCTTCTGGCAATGACTGCGGATATTTATAATCAGGTTCTTACATATACATCAGAAAAATTGGATGATGAAATTTGTGGAAGAATTGAGTATCTCAGAATTCGTTTTATATATGAATGTGGTCGGGAGCCAAAAGTAAAAGCATTTGTAAAACAGGCAGAAATTCTGGAGATTCTTAAAGAAATCAGACAGAGTAAAAAGAATTATCTGTTGTTCAGCAAATATATGGAAGCTTTGATTGCATTTCACAAATATTATGGCGGCAAAGAACAGTAGGAGGAAAGATTTATGTATGGAAAAATCAGGATTTCAGGAAATATTTTAGTAAAAACAGGAATGCATATTGGTGGAAGTGGTGCATTTGCTGCAATTGGAGCTGTGGATTCGCCAATCATAAGGGATGCCAGAACAAATCTGCCGATGATTCCCGGAAGTTCTCTGAAGGGGAAAATGAGAAGCCTTCTGGCAAAAGAATTCAATGAGCGTGTAGTGGAGCCAAATGAAGATCATGAACGTATTACACGACTGTTTGGCTCTTCAAAAAAGGGAAATATAAAAAGAAGCCGATTACTGTTTTCTGATATGGTTTTAAAAAACGAAGAAGAATTACGAGATGCCGGACTTCAAAGTATGACAGAAGTAAAATTTGAAAATTCTATTTCCAGAGCTACTGCTGTAGCAAATCCCAGACAGATTGAACGAGTTGTCAGAGGTTCTGTTTTTAAACTGGATTTGATATATGAATTAGAAGAAGAACAGGAATTTTTGGAAGATATGGAAACTCTCGCAGAAGCAATGAAATTATTGCAGTATGATTATCTTGGAGGAAATGGATCCAGAGGATATGGAAAAATCCAATTTCAGGATATTTATACAGATGCAGTTGTCGGCCATGTTGATAATACATTGCTGGAAAAATGCAATTTGATTCTGAATGAGGCTGTGAAAGAGTAGTCGGTGAAAGGAAGGATACTTTGAATTATACATTATATTGTTTGGAGTTTATAAATGGAGTCCATTTTGGCAGGGGAAATCTGGATAGTTCAGAGATCACTTTTCATGCAGATACTCTGTTTTCAGCTTTGTTTCAGGAAGCACTGAAAATGAAAAAACAGGATAGATTTTTGAAACAGGTGTCAGATAGAAAAATCATATTCTCTGATGCATTCCCATACATAGGAAAAATTTACTATATTCCGAAGCCAATGATTGCTGTTCAGACAGCGGATGAAAGCAAACAGGGAGATTCCCGTCAGAAAAAGAAATTCAAAAATTTGAAATACATCCCAGTAAGTACGCTCACGGATTTTGTGAATGGAACTTTTCCGGAAGAACATATGGAGGATATGAAATATCTGGGACTTTATGATATGAAAGTTTCAGTAGGAATTCATGGAATGGAGGAGCCGGAACCTTTTCGGGTTAATACATGGCATTTTAATACAGGAACAGGTCTGTATGTGCTGGCAGGATATGAGAATGAAAGTGACAGGGAATTGTTAGATGAACTGTTCGAAAGTCTGCAATACACTGGTATAGGTGGAAAGAAAAGTTCTGGACTGGGAAGATTTGTATACAAGGTCTGTAAAGTTCCGGAAGATATGATGGGATATTTAAAGAAAAAATCAGAAAAAAACATTTTGCTTTCCACTGCGCTTCCTGAAGATGAAGAATTGGAACAAGTCATGAAAGGTTCTTCATATCTTTTAATAAAAAGATCAGGATTTGTGGATTCATCAGAGTATGCATTGCAGCAAATGCGAAAAAGAGATCTCTATGTTTTTTCATCTGGTTCATGTTTTGTGCACACATTCAGAGGAAGAATCATTGAAGAAAGAAACGGTGGAAAACATCCGGTATTTCGATATGCAAAAGCTTTCTTCATGGGGGTATAATATGGAACGAAAATTAAAAACATATCAGATACATCTGAAAGTCAATGGACCGGTATTTGTAGGTGATGGAAACGAAATACAGAAAAAAGAATATATGTTTCTGAATAGAAATACCATAGGGGTAATAGATGGCTCAAAGTTCTATATGTTGGCTAAAAAACTTCATCTTCAGAATGATTTTGAACGTTTCATGATTGATGATACAAGAGAAGACTTAAAACACTGGTGTCTCAGAAACCATGTATCTCAAAATGATTTAAAAAACTGTATGAAATATGTAGAGAATGTGGGCGACAGATCAGAAGAAAAAGGAAAGCTTCAGGTAATGACCTGCATTACAGATCCATATGGGAATCCCTACATACCCGGAAGTTCTCTGAAAGGAATGTTGCGAACACTTCTTCTGGGTAGAGATATTCTACAAAACTGCGAAAAATATAGAACTGATACCAGACAGATCAGGAGTGATTTGGAAGTTAACAAGATTAACAGAAGAATCTTAAATAATAATATTGTAAAAATTGAGAAAAATGCATTCAATTCAGTAAGATCTTCGGGAAAAGAAACTGTTGATTTCGATATTATGTCAGGTATTATCGTTGGAGACAGCGAACCCTTGTCCAGAGAAGATATTATTTTGTGCCAGAAATGGGAGCAGCACACAGATGGTACATACAAAACATTGAATCTTCTGCGAGAGTGCATAAAACCGGGAACAGTCATTAAAAGTACATTGACAATTGATGAAACACTTTGTAATATAAAAAAGGAAGATATTTTGGAAGCAGTACAGTTATTCTATGAACAGTATTATCAGAATTTCCAGAAGAAATTTCCGCGAAGTGACAGGAGAAAACCGAATACAGTATTTCTGGGCGGTGGAAGCGGTTTTGTTTCCAAGACAGTGATTTACCCGTTATTCGGAGAAAAAGAGGGCATTGAAACTGTAAAAAATATTTTTGACAGAACAAATGTGCCTAAAACCCATCAACATTATAAAGATACCCGTATGGGAGTATCCCCTCATATTTTAAAATGTACAAGATATCAGGGAAAAGAATATATGATGGGGGAATGTGAATTAAATATTATTTGAGCATTTTGTTCTTAAATGCGTGAAATTTCGTATTTTGCCGCGCATGGCTTAAATGCTGGATTTGTGAGAACTTTTTACTTTCCAAAACAGCTGTATTTCAATGAAATTACTTTTCCCCCGCAATCCCCCTATTCGTCCCAGACAGGACATGGGGTTGCGGGGATGGTATTGAGAAATGTAGCTCCCCGATAGGGGACGGAAACGTTGAAAGAGGAAACTAGTTCGCTAAAGGAAGATCTAATTGAGAAATGTAGCTCCCCGATAGGGGACGGAAACTATTGCCTACCATCCACTTCAACTTTGACTTTAAGCTCGCCATATGGATTGAGAAATGTAGCTCCCCGATAGGGGACGGAAACTATTGCCTACCATGCTTTTCAGCGACTTTCAAAACTATTGAGAAATGTAGCTCCCCGATAGGGGACGGAAACTGTGTTCTATGAGCCTGATTGACGAGTTGCAAGTCCATTGAGAAATGTAGCTCCCCGATAGGGGACGGAAACGACTATACCGCCCACCTACGGTATTTTAACGCTTATTGAGAAATGTAGCTCCCCGATAGGGGACGGAAACGTATGGGTTAAATTCAAACGGATCCTGACCTTTTATTGAGAAATGTAGCTCCCCGATAGGGGACGGAAACTTTACTTGAGTAACTCATTCCATCAAACAGTTTCTGTATTGAGAAATGTAGCTCCCCGATAGGGGACGGAAACTCGGGCAGATCCGGTACAATATTACGTCACTTATACACATCATTGAGAAATGTAGCTCCCCGATAGGGGACGGAAAC
>NZ_JBWJVQ010000276.1:0-9540 GCF_056339875.1 Blautia sp. ZXY-1-C6 | reverse complement strand
ACATTTTGCAGTTCACTGCTTTTCGTACACCCTCACATATTCTTATCGTTCCATTTCATGTGCCTGTTTGTAGATTTCACAGGCAGCATAATTCACACATCTGTCATGTGCACAATCCATAAATGTGAGGGTTCTTTTATCTCCTTCCATCGTATATTCGCAGCAGACAGTCTGCCCTCCATTACATGTTCTGCAAAATCCCGAAATAAACTCTTCTTCTATCTCCATTTTATCCCTCCTCAATTTTCCTTATGTCTCATTATCGTTCCGAGAAACCAAAATACAGGCAACAATATATTCGTTACTGTTCACAAATATTTTTATTTATTCGTCCGTTTTTTGTTGCATTTTACAACAAACAGATTTATAATCAGTATAACATAGAAATGTGCGGAAACACTATAACAAACATAAAATAATCGTAACTGTTCAGTACCTTCACAGTTACGAGTCAAAATCCATTAAAAATCGCCTTCGGCGATGGGATTTTGACTTGTATGTCTCGGGATTTTGGCATGTTCATGCCAAAACACCTCGCGGAATAGTAGACTGCTGAATAGTTACAAATAATCAAAAAAGAGGGAAAATGTCATGAACAGAGAACTTTATGATGAGGCAATACGCTCCAATATCCTGTCACGCAAACTAATCGAACAGTTGATGGAAAGTATGAATTACAGCAATATCTCTTTTATCAACTGGACTGTAGAGGTACTAAAGATTATTAGAACTCGTCTGGAACGCGGAGATAAAATCACAGACGAAGTATCCGGAATCACTTATGATATAAAATCTTTCCGAAATTTTGTAAGCACCAATTTTTCTTCCTATATTACAAGTCAGGTCTTTGATGCTCCTGATAAGGCAGAAAAAGTATATTTTTCTCTGGAAGCCACCGAAGACGGACATGCCTACAATATGGTTATGGCAAATTCATCAAAGAACAAAACATATAAGTGGATTTCCAGTCTCAGCGAACGCTTTTCATTAGTGGAGATGATTGCTACCGGAATTGTATATCTTAAAGATAACAGGACAGATACATATCAGCCATTTATTTCCGGAAATGGTAAGTACTGCAGATATGACGTAGAAAAAGGACAGATTGTCGAATTATAAAATGCTGAGATTGATTTGCATCTTGTTATATTATGCATAATCTTAAGAATTGCATAATACAGAACAAACAACAATCATTGAGTCAGTACATACAAGAAAGAATCCTGCTTGCAGGATTCTCCGCCTGCGGCGGGTCGCTTCAGCGACATAATTCCTCTCCGTCGCAGTGCGATCCTGCCCGACATAAAAAATCCCCTGCCATTCAGCAGGGGATTTTAATTTAATCATATTCAGATTAGTTGTTGATAAGTTTGTCTTCACCATTCCAGCTGTAAAGTTTACGGATTTCTTCGCCAACTTTCTCAGACTGATGCTCAGAAGCTTTCTTTCTCATAGCTTTGAAGTGAACCTGTGCACCTGCATCAGACATATCAAGTAAGAAGTCTTTTGCAAATGTACCATCCTGGATATCAGAAAGAATTTTCTTCATAGCTTTCTTTGTATCTTCTGTGATGATCTTAGGTCCTGTGATGTAATCACCATATTCAGCAGTGTTGGAGATAGAATATCTCATTCCTGCGAATCCTGACTGATAGATCAGGTCTACGATCAGCTTCATTTCATGAATACATTCAAAGTATGCATTTCTTGGGTCATAACCAGCTTCAACAAGTGTTTCGAAACCAGCCTGCATAAGTGCGCAAACACCACCGCAAAGTACAGCCTGCTCACCAAAGAGGTCTGTCTCTGTCTCTACACGGAATGTAGTTTCAAGAAGACCAGCTCTTGCTCCGCCGATTCCAAGACCATATGCCAGTGCAAGATCCTGAGCTTTTCCTGTGTAATCCTGCTCTACAGCGATAAGACAAGGTGTTCCTTTTCCAGCCTGATACTCACTTCTTACTGTGTGACCAGGTGCTTTAGGAGCGATCATTGTAACATCAACATTCTTTGGTGGTTTGATGCATCCGAAATGGATATTGAAACCATGAGCAAACATTAACATGTTGCCTTCTTCAAGGTTTGGCTCGATGGATTCTTTGTAAAGTTTAGCCTGTAATTCATCATTGATAAGAATCATGATGATATCTGCCTGTTTAGCTGCTTCAGCTGCTGTATATACCTTAAAGCCCTGCTCTTCAGCTCTCTTCCAGGATTTGCTGCCTTCATAAAGACCGATAATGACATCACATCCGGAATCCTTTAAGTTCAGAGCATGTGCATGTCCCTGGCTTCCGTATCCAATAATTGCAATTTTTTTACCATCCAGTAAGCTTAAATTACAATCTTCCTGATAAAAAATCTTGTTAGCCATTTTATTTTCCTCCTGCTAATCGTAAAAAAATTTATCGTTAAGGGATGCTCCCCTAGCAAACTATAATATGTACTGTTTCTGAGATATTTTTCAATTTCCTGCGTTCCGAAAAACCTTCCGGTCTTTCATCAGAAATAGGTTACATCCTGCGAACCTCTTGATAAACCGGTCATTCCTGTACGTGCAAGTTCGAGAATCTCGTAATCACCCATCAGCTCAAGAAATGCTTCCAATTTATTATGGTTGCCTGTCATCTCCAGTATCATGGAATCCACACTTACGTCTGCAACTTTCGCATGGAAAACATCCGCTATGGAAATGAGTCCCTGTCTCTGCTCCGGTTTCGCAGCCACCTTGATCATCATTAATTCATGGCATACGCTGTTGTCCGGCTCCAGGATCTTAATATCTCTTACATCTACAAGCTTGGCAAGCTGATTCGTGATCTGCTCCAGAATCAGTTCATCCCCGCTGCACACAACGGTAATTCTGGAAAAACGCTCGTCCGCTGTTACACCTCCGGTAATGCTGTCGATGTTATAGCCTCTGCGGCTGAATAATCCAGATACTCTGGTCGTTACACCTGCAGTATTATCTACTAACAGGGATAATACTCTCTTCTGCATGTCCCACCTGCTTTCAACGTGTACATTTTCACCACGTTAATATAATAAATAGCTCGTATGGTTACCATTATATCAATAATCGTGATTTTGTCAATAAATTTTTCGCACAAAAACAAATGTCTTTCTGTGACGTTACTGTTCACTTCGTTCCCAGCAACACGCTTCGCGGGATATTACCAGTGAACAGTAACTCTATGATAACTTTTGTAAAAACATCAAATCAACTGCCTATATCAGATATTTATTTCTGAACTCTTCGATCATTTTCGGTTTCAGATAAAATACGGTCTGGAAAAACTTTTCCATAGAACCATAAGTCTTTTTCACTGTTTCAAAAACAGCAGCCAAATACTCCTCTTTTACATTATATATAATTGGAAGCTTCTCGGTCATTTTCTCATCTGCCTCCGGCCAGGTCTGTACAAGTCTCTGCATATATACCAGTTTGGGCTCCATATAACGGTTTGTGCGCAGATAGTCTTCATATATCACATCTTCCTCCACCCCCAGCAGACTGAGCAGAAAAGCAGTCCCGATCCCTGTACGGTCCTTTCCAGTTCCGCAATGCCACAAAACAGCACCTTTTTCCTGCCTGAAAAGAATATCGATAAACTTCGCATACTGTTTCAACACCAGCTGATCCATGCATAAATTCCTGTACTGTCTGATCATATATTCTTCCATATCATCCGGGAGTCCTGCAAGCATTTTTACAAACTGTTCTCTGTTGCTGATAACCTGCACATCCTCATCCACAACCGGTACATGGTAGTATTCTACTTCTGCTATAATAGTATCCGGTTTACATTTTCTCTCTTCTGCCGAACGCAGGTCGATCACCGTCTTCAGATTGTATTCTTCTCTGAGTCTGTTCTTATCGCTCTCTGAAATGTGATAAAGTTCCCCGCTTCTCAGAAGCCTCCTCGGCAGGATGTGTCTGTCATCAGCTGTAACGATCGCACCCAGATCTCTGGTATTCGGCAGACTATGAAGAGATATCCTGCCGCCCTTCGGGAAACCTGTTGCCATATCCGGGTTTAATATCTTAAGAATGCGGATACACTCATGGATCTCTTTTTCTGTCATATCGAACTTGTATCTCTTCTTACGTCTGGTAACAATTACAAGATAATTTACACTCAGCTGTCTGTCATCACCTTCATCTGCTCCCTCTTTTCGCATATATGCCCATACAATGTCTTTACATGGAAGATTGTTTATCATCATATGTCTGGTAAAAACCAGAAATCCATCTTCTATTCTTATCTTTCCATATTTCATGAACCACCACTCCACTGTCTGCAATTTTATTACTGTTCACTCTGCTCTTAGAGCGTGTCTGAAAAATCATTCCCGCAATCTGCAAGGCATACTGAACAGCAACCATTTTTTTCAGAATAACACAGAAATCGGAATTTGACAATTCCTGTCAAACGTTTATAATCATGGTGTTATTGTGATATAGCAGTCACCTTATGAACCGTACTTTTTCGTACAGAAATCATTTTTTTGAAAGGATTTATGAAAATGGAGAATCTTATTTTCTGTCTTAATGCTACAATCCCGATTTTTCTCACCCTGATGCTCGGGCTCTTTTTTCGGAAGATCGGACTCTTTGATGACACCTTTGTCAGCCGTCTGAATAAGTTCGTATTTAATGCAGCTCTGCCTGCGCTTTTGTTTCTGGATATTGCAAAGTCAGATTTCTACAGTGTATGGAATACGAAATTTGTATTGTTCTGCTTCTTTGTCACACTGATCAGTATCGGAATTTCCACAGGACTTTCCTATCTGCTGAAACCGCGAAATATCCAGGGCGAATTTATCCAGGCTTCTTACCGGAGCAGCGCTGCGATCCTTGGAATTGCAATTATCCAGAATCTTTACGGAAACGCAGGAATGGCACCGCTTATGATCATCGGAAGTGTGCCGCTTTATAATGTGATGGCAGTTATAACACTGTCACTGTTCGCTCCCGGCGGCGGTAAACTTGATACCGCAAAGCTTATCCGAACCCTGAAAGGAATCGCCACGAACCCTATTATCCTTGGTATCCTGACAGGTATGGTATGGTCGCTGCTTCATCTGCCAATGCCAACAATTCTGAATACTGCCGTAGATAATCTCGGAAAAACAGCGACTCCTCTTGGGCTGATGGCCATGGGTGGCGCACTGAAATTCGGCAAGGCATTCGCAAGGCCGAAACCACTGATCGCATGTAGCTTTCTGAAGCTTGTGGGATATGAAGCTGTATTTCTTCCACTGGCTGTGCTTCTGGGATTTTCCCATGACATGCTGGTTGCGATCATTATCATGCTTGGCTCTGCCACTACTGTAAGCTGTTATATCATGGCCAAAAACATGGATTATGACGGCGATTTTACTTCCGGTGTGGTTATGACTACCACTCTGTTAAGCTCCTTTACCATGACAATCTGGCTCTATATATGCAAAAGCCTGGGACTCATCTGATCCCAGGCTTTTTATGTTTATATCAGCTTCAGATATTCCAGTCCGTTTCTGATTCCATAATGGAACATATCCTGTGTAATATGATCAGCCAGAGCTTTTATTTTCTCCGAACTATTTCCCATGGCAACCTTCACTGCTGCATATTCAAACATGGCGAGATCATTATTACTGTCTCCAAACACGATCGTATCCTCCCACGGAACATCAAAGAGTCTGCACACCGCCGAGATCCCCACTGCCTTGTTAAAGCCTTTGGGGACAAGTTCAATGGTGGTTCCCGCAATCCCTGAACCACTCTCATGACGGATAATGTCATAATACTCACTCAGTTCCCTGCAGGCAGCTTCTGCATCACAGCCTTTTATCATCTTTGCACTAATCTTATTAATGCGCATACAGTCTTCATTTCCCCTGATGGGACGCCATTTAGGTCCTAAAGATTCTGTGATCAGATCCGTATACCAGTTCACATCTGTATTATATTCATCCTTATCATAATACATGAAATCTGCACCTTCCATAACCGGGACCAGACCATATCTGCGCAGGATTTCCACTGATTTTTTTGCAACTTCCGGGGGCATCTCTTTATTAAAAAGACGTTCTCCATCCTTTTCAATGGTAGCCCCGCAGGCACTGATCATACCGGTAAACGGAAGCTCTTCCAGATACCGGGAAACAAAGGCCCTGCTCCTGCCTGTGCAAAGCCATGCGTCATGACCGTTTTCTCTTAATTTCTTCAATGCCTCCTTTGTGCTCTGGGGTACACCCTTTTCCATATCGCAGAGTGTTCCGTCTGCATCAAAAAACACTGCTTTTCTGTTCACTTTCTTATCTCCTGATTTTTATATTTACGTTTATCTTCCAGTGTGCCGACAAGCTATGCAAAAAATACTGTCGCTGCCTTAACCAGGCTCTCTGTATCTTTCGCACCTGTTGTTTCATATACAGAGTGCATGGCAAGCTGTGCCAGACCGATATCCACTGTTTTCACAGGAACCTGGGTATTGGAAATATTTCCCAGCGTGGATCCGCCTGCCATATCTGAACGGTTTACAAAGGTCTGGTACGGCACCTTTGCCCTGTCACAGATATCCTTGAAAATTGCAGCGGACACTCCGTCTGTACAATATTTCTGGTTTGCATTGTACTTGATCACGATTCCCCCGTTCAGCACCGGACGGTTTACCGGATCTGTCTTATCCGTATAGTTTGGATGGAGAGCATGGGCATTATCTGCAGAAATCATAAAACTGTCTGCAAGTGCCATATAATATTCCTCCTGGGTACGTCCCAGTCCCATATTGATCCGCATCAGAGTATCCTTCAGGAAAGCAGAAGCAGCGCCCTGTCTTGTACTGCTTCCCACTTCTTCATTATCCAGCACACAATGTACAGAAATGCTTTCTTCACGATTTCCCTGCAGGAATCCCTCCATAGAAGAGAATGCACACTGCAGATCATCCAGTCTGGGTGCAGAGACAAATTCCTCATTTACTCCCCACAGAGTACCCGGAGTTCTGTCATAAAGAAACAGATCATGTCCCAGAATATCTTCTGTCTTTACTTCTGCGGCCTCAGCCACAGTTTCCATAAATCTGCCCTTTCCTTCCTTATCGCTGAAAAGAGGCAGCATATCCTTCTGCACATTATATTTATATCCGTCATTTACTTCCCTGTTCATATGAATAGCAAGATTAGGAATAACCAGCAGATCTCTGTCCACAGCCACCATCTTCTCTCTGATTTTTCCATTCTGACAGACGATCAGCCTTCCTGCCACTGACAGAGGTCTGTCAAACCATGGAGACAGAATCATTCCACCGTAACGCTCCACATTCAGTTTGATATAAGCATTCTCCACCTCTATCTCAGGATTCTCCTTAATCTTAAGGGAAGGGGAATCACTGTGGCTTGCCATAATATGAAACTTCCACACAGGCTTCTGCGGAATGGAAAAAGCTATGATCGCAGAATGATTTCTGGTCACATAATAATTTCCGCCTTTTTTAAGCTTCCAGTGATCCTCCTCTTTCAATTCTTCAAAGCCTTCTTTGTCAAGCCTTTTGGTCATCTCCGTCACTGCCTGAAATGCAGTGGGGCTTTTCTCTATGAATTTCAGTAACTTCTTTGCTGTTTTTCTGTACATAGTTTGATTCTCCATTTGAATGATTATGAAATGATACCTGATTTATACTATTTTTTATTATAATCAGTCTGTCCTGGTAATAAAAACAGCAGTCATTATTTCCATAAGAAATATGTGCTGCTGCTTTTATATCAGTCTTTAATGATCAGAGCCATAAAAACCAGATCTGTATTTCCTGTATTTGCAAGTGCATGTCCATGATTGTCCGGTGTGAATGTAATATCTCCTGCTTTTACCGGACGATAGGTACCGTTGTCATTGTATTCGCCCTGTCCCTGTAAAATATAGTAGGTTTCACTTTCTCCATGATGTTCATGATATCCCAGTGAACATCCCGGCTCCAGAGTTACCTGTGCATACAGTCCACATTTACCGTTCAACTGCTCTGCATCAAGGATTTCTTTGATGATTACGTGACCATTTCCGCCTGCCATGTGTTCTTCGCGTCTGATTCTCATAATTTTTTGCCCTCCTGTAGGTGTTTTCTCTTTTATAGAATTTCCATTGAATATATCATAGCACTGTTTGTAAAAAATGGCAAAGTAAATATCAATGGAACATTCAGAAAAATATCGTTACTGTTCACTCCGTTCACAGTAACGTAGCCAAAATTCATTCCAGATTGCCTGCGGCAATGGAATTTTGGCTTGTATGTCTCGGGATTTTGGCATATTCATGCCAAAACACCTCGCGGGATAGTAGTGTGTGAACAGTAACAAAATATCGTTACTGGTTACTGTTCACTTTATTTTGCAGTATTTTCAGATTTGTTCAGAAGGCTGTCCAGAAGCTGCGAAATGGTCTGATTTAACACAGGATGTCGCAGATACGGAGCAATCTGATTCATTGGTACAAGAACAAAATCGCGGTTGTGCAGATCAATATGAGGAATATGAAGATCTGGCATATCAATAATTTCCTGATCATAAAACAGGATATCCAGATCCAGTGTCCTTGGTCCCCAGTGGATGATACGTTCCCTGTTTGCCGCCTGTTCTAACTGATGCAGTCGCACAAGCAATTCTCCAGGAGTAAGAAGTGTCCGCATTTTCAGAACTCCATTTAAAAATTCATCCTGATCAGTAACTCCGTAAGGTTCTGTAATAAGATAATCGGAAATTGCCTCTATACGGCATCCTTTTGTCTCTGCCAGACCACGGATTCCATTGTCTATATACATCTTTTTATCACCCATATTAGAGCCAAAAGCAATATAAGCAGTATGCCATTTCCGTGTGATTTCCACAGATACAGTTTTCAGAGGAAGAGCAACCGGCGCCCAGGGCTTTTCGATCTTCAGAGTAATTTTTTCAAGTCCGGAAAGAGAGCAAAGAAGCATTTCTGCAAGATTCTCTGCAAGAGATTCCAGAAGTTTATAAGTATGTTTTCTAGTGAAATCAGTGATCATATGGCTGACTTCGCCATAGTTTATGGAAGCAGACAACTCATCGGTTAATCCCGCCAGACGTGTTCTGGTAAAAAGTGTAGCAGAAATAACAAACTTCTGTCCCAGAACATTTTCTTCGGGATATACACCATGGTTTGCAAAAACCTCCAACTCTTTAATTTCTATTTTATCTAATCTGGTCTCATCCATAACAGCAAATCCTTTCTGTATGTTATTTATATTTACCATCTGTTTTGTGCCAGTAATTTATCTGCGTCCCAGGATTGCTTCTGTCATCTGGATCACACGCTTATTTTCTTTAACATCGTGGACACGGACAAAAGAGCATCCTTTCATTACGCCAATTACACTGGTAGCCAAAGTCCCCTCTACGCGCTGATCTACCGGAAGATCCAACGCCAGTCCTATCATGGATTTGCGTGATGTACCAAGGAGAACCGGAAATCCCAGATTCTGAAAAAGTTCCAGGTGATTCATTGCTTCCAGATTCATTTCAAATGTTTTTCCAAAA
>NZ_JBWJVQ010000275.1:0-3357 GCF_056339875.1 Blautia sp. ZXY-1-C6 | reverse complement strand
CATGGTATTAAACTCTCTCGAAATTTTCAAATATGACTGCCCTGCAGCAAGTTTTTCAAATATTTCTACTACATACGGTGCAGTTAAAGGATCAGGAACAGTAGTAGATTTTCCTTTTTCATCTCTAGCTCTCTTATACCCATAAGGAGCATCTCCACCACAATATTCACCTGACTCCATCTTAATTTTCATGGCACTTGTCATTTTTACAGATGCATCTTTTGCATACATATCATTTGCCAGATTCGATATCATGATTCCCAGCATCTGATTGTCACATTCTGGACTGATACTGTCATAGTTATCATTGACTGATATAAAGCGCACTTGCATAAATGGAAATATTTTTTCCAGATATTTTGATACTTCTTCCAAATCTCGACCAAATCGTGATAAATCCTTTACTATGACCGTATTTATTTCTTTTGTTTTGATGTCACCAAGCATTCTCACAAAGTCATCTCGATCAAATTTCGTACCTGATATACCGTCATCCTTATAAAACTTTACAACTTCAATATCCGGATGAGATTCTGCGTAAGAAAGAGCGATCAGTTTCTGTGTCTCCAGCGATTCTCTCTTCTCACCATTGATATCTACAGATATTCTGGTATAAATACCGGCTTTCCAGATCTTCTTCGGTGATGCCTGCACAAATGCTTCAGCTTGTTTCATCTGGCGATTTCTTGTTCTTGCCATTATACAGCCACCTCCTGTTTTGTTTTTCCAATCTGTTCTGCCAGTCTTGCAGCTGTTACCAACTCATCTTGGAATCGGTAAACAATCTCTATTTTTTTTCCTTCAAAGACATTTATTTTTTCCACATACTGAAGAAGCATATCTCTGTCAAGATCTCCCAACGACGGTTTCTCAAGAAATGTGTTTACCCATTCTTCGCACAGCAGTTTATTTTCAAGGAGATCTTCCATATACTCTTCCTGCTTTTCAATATTGCTTTCCAGACTTTTAATTTCTGTCTGATACCGTTCTCTAAGCAAAGCGTAATCATCCCTAGAAATAACTCCTGACGCAAGATTTCCCGATAATGAATGTAACAACTTATAATATTTATTGACTTTGTTTCGTAACTCAAGTATCTGGTCATCATGCTGTATCAATGTCTGTGTATCCAAAGAATTCTCTTTCAAATACTCCATTGCACTCCGTATGGCATCCGTCATCTTACTGTATATTTTCAAAGAATCCATTACCAGCTGAATCAGCACATCTTCTCTGATACTATGTCTGGAACATTGATCCTTCTTTTTATTGTAAGAAGAACAGATATAAAAAACTGTCTTTTCTCCTTTATAACTGTTAGTTCGCCGGATCAGATTACTTCCACAGTCTCCACAGGATAATAACCCACCAAACAAATAAAGTCTGTTTTCTCCGGGTGCTATCCTGGTATCCTTCGCAAGCAACATCTGAACTGTTTCATATTCTTCTTTTGTAACGATACCTTCATGATGATTTTCAAAAATCACCCATTCTTCCTTTGGTAATGCCCTCTGCACCTTAACTTTATAGTTAATTCTTTGGGATTTTCCCTGTTGAAGCACTCCATAGTAGATTGGATTCTTTAAGATACGGATAATTGCTACTGCTGACCACCTGGATGTCAGATGTGTCTGAAATGACGATTTGAAGTTTACTCCGGTCGCACGTTTGTAATCAGCCGGTGCAAGAACTCCCAGTTCATTCAGTTTATCTGCAATCAGCTGATTGCTCATGCCCTCCATCTTCCAGTTAAAAATATCTCTTACATGCTTTGCAGCAACCGGATCAGTTTCTATCTGACTTTTATCAGCATCACACTTTTTATATCCATATGACACGTAATTTCCCACATATTCTCCAATATTTCTTTTTGCACTCAAGTGGCTTCTTACTTTTTGAGAATTCTGTCTGCAATACGTGTCATTAACAAAGGATTTCACCGGTAATACAAGATGCGTATCGGTAATGTTTGCTGTTTCAGAATCATAATTATCATTGATTGCTATAAATCGTACTCCCAGTTGTGGAAATACTTTTTGAATATACCGATCAACATCTATATGCTCTCTACCGAATCGAGACAAGTCTTTTACAATGATACAGTTGATTTCCTTATTTTCGATTGCCTTGAGCATTGCCTGAAAACCAGGACGCTTAAAATCAGTACCTGAAAAACCATCATCTTTAAATGTCTCAACAATAGTAATATCAGATGTCGATTTCATATAGTTATCAATCAAAATTGACTGATTTACAATAGATTCACTTTCAGCCTTATCTCCGTCCTCAATACTAAGACGAAGGTACTTGGCTGCTATCCAGATATTTTTTTGCATAAAAAACACTCCTATCCAAAGATTCTGCCAAAACAGAACCCTTAAATAGAAGTGCTCTATTCAAATTTAGTCCTGTTAGCATTATAGCACACTTCGTCTTCTGTGTGAATATGAAATTTTGTTGTTCCAGTTATTCCCTTATGCCAATCCAGCTTTCTTTGCTACAAGCTGTTTTGTACAGTCTATATAGGAAAGGGAAGCTGCTGCATTAAAAACACTTTTTACGACATAGCCCATATCTTCATATACATATGGGTTATCAGAGTGATTAAGCAGCACTTCCATCTTATTGCTTTTCCTGCTATCCAGCTCTGAAATCAAATCCTTGTACTTGGGCAAACTATCTCGTTCAATCTCTTTGATATCAACTGTTTTCAACTCTTCTAATCTTTCAACTGTTGTCATGGACATCGCCTCCTTTTCCTATAGTTACCATTATCGAAAATAAATATTCGTAACAGTTATGTAGTCTTCTCTTCCATTCCCATCTGAATCCGTACTGCTTTCAGTACCCGATCTAGGCTCCACTTGTTCACTCTTCCGCATTTCTCAATAATACATTTCGTAGAAATGCTCATAACCTGTTCAGCCAGTGCCAGGCTTCCTTTTCGGATTCCCGTCATATCATATTTGCTGATAAATACATGCGTTGGCAAATACCGTTTCTTATAAATTCTTGATGTCAGCGGAACTACCGTTATGACTGAACTGTATGTATTGGCTTTATTATTGCTCACTACGATCACCGGTCTTACTCCACCCTGAACCGAAGTTGTCGGGAACATACCGAGATCTGCCCATAAGATATCTCCTCTTCGGATTGTCATTTGTCCTCTCTCCAATCTGTTATTTTTATTTGTAAAGCATCCATAGCGCTATATTGGCTCCACAGGAATACGGCAGAGTTTCTTTCCTATAAGGAAAGCTCTGCCGCATAACCTCTATAGCCAATTTGATTATTAAACAGTGCTCGCTCGATTCTATTTATCCTCGATACCCCGAATCGTTACTCCCGCATGTG
>NZ_JBWJVQ010000274.1:0-8355 GCF_056339875.1 Blautia sp. ZXY-1-C6 | reverse complement strand
GACACAGGAGTCAGAAAGTAAAAATCAGGAAAGTACCAATGAGCAGATCAAAGATATGGGACAGGTGGTTTTAAACAGCAATTCCCTGAAAACACAAGGTAGAGCTTCTGACCATCATTGGTGAGGTGGAAGGTCATGAGTCTGCACCCTCCCATTCCAAAACTACAAAATATGAGCATGTACTTCCAAAGCTTGCCATCATTGAGGATGATGAAGAAATAGAAGGTCTTGCCGATCCTTTTGAACACAGTGGGAGGAAGATGTGGAGGCTGGGCTTGCCATTGCAGAGATGATTGCCTCATTAAGTATACCAACAGTGTCACTGGTTCTGGGCGGCGGACATTCTATCGGAGTTCCGATGGCCGTATCTGCGGACTATTCTTTCGCAGTACCAAGTGCTACGATGGTGATCGATCCGGTACGTTCCAATGGTATGTTTATCGGAGTGGCTCAGACTTACCGGAATATGGAGAAAATTCAGGACCGTATCACTACATTTATTTCCGAACACTCCAGAGCATCTCAGAAACGTCTGGAAGAGCTGATGCTTGATACTTCTCAGCTGGTAAAAGATGTAGGAACCATGCTGGAAGGAAAAGAGGCAGTAAAAGAAGGGCTGATCGATGAGGTTGGCGGTATTAAGGAAGCGTTGGCAAAATTATATGAAATGATAGAAAAAGAGTGTTGAAAGTGAAAAAAATCTTATATATGCTACAAATCAACCCTTGCCATATGTCAGATTTTGGCGTATTATTAATAGAGGTTTATTATTTGCGAGGAGGAAAACCATGTATAAGATTTTAAAAGCTGAAACACTGGCAGCTAAGATCCATCTTATGGTTGTACACGCACCGCGTGTTGCAAGCCATTGTCAGCCAGGACAATTTATTATCGTTAAGTTAGATGAGAAGGGTGAGAGAATCCCTCTTACTATCTGTGATTATGATCGTGAAGAAGGTACGGTCACAATCGTATTCCAGGAGATTGGTGTATCTACCATCAAGATGGCAGAATTAAAAGCAGGAGATGCATTCCGCGATTTCGTAGGACCTCTTGGATGTCCTTCTGAATTTGTTGAGGAAGATATCGAAGAATTAAAGAAAAAGAAAATGGTATTTGTTGCCGGCGGTGTTGGTACAGCCCCTGTTTACCCACAGGTAAAATGGCTCCATGAACATGGAATCACAGCAGATGTTATTCTTGGTGCAAAAACTAAGGATATGGTTATCCTTGAGAAAGAACTGGGAGAAGTTTCCAATCTTTATGTTACTACAGATGACGGTTCCTATGGCCGTGCAGGTATGGTTACTAAGACTCTTGAGGATCTCGGTAACAAACGAAGGCAAACATTACGATGTCTGTGTAGCGATCGGACCGATGATCATGATGAAATTTGTCTGTCTTCTTACCAAGAAGCTTGGCATTCATACAATTGTCAGCATGAACCCAATCATGGTTGACGGAACAGGTATGTGTGGCGCATGCCGTCTTCAGGTTGGCGATGAGATTAAGTTTGCATGTGTAGACGGACCGGAATTCGACGGACATCTCGTTGATTTCGACCAGGCTATGAAGAGAAGCCAGATGTATAAGACTGAAGAGGGACGTGCATTACTGAAACTTCAGGAAGGTGATACCCATCATGGCGGATGTGGACATTGTGGAGGTGACAAGTAATGGCAGATGCAAAGATGTTAAAGAAAGTTCCTGTAAGAGAACAGGATCCAAAGGTGCGTGCAACAAACTTTGAAGAAGTTTGTCTTGGATACAATCAGGAAGAAGCAATGGAAGAAGCACAGAGATGCTTAGGCTGTAAGAAACCGAAATGTGTGGAAGGCTGTCCTGTATCCATTAATATTCCTGGATTTATTGAAGAGATTAAAGAGGGAAAGATCGAAGAAGCATACAAAGTGATCGGATTATCCTCCGCACTTCCGGCTATCTGTGGACGTGTATGTCCTCAGGAATCCCAGTGTGAGGGTAAATGTATCCGCGGAGTCAAAGGTGAAGCTGTTTCTATCGGTAAGCTGGAGAGATTTGTTGCTGACTATGCTCTGGAACATGATATCAAACCTGTTGGAGCAGAAGTTAAGAACGGACATAAAGTTGCAGTGATCGGTTCCGGTCCTTCCGGACTTACCTGTGCAGGTGATCTTGCAAAAGCTGGTTATGATGTAACTGTATTTGAAGCTCTTCATGAACTTGGCGGTGTTCTTGTTTACGGTATTCCGGAGTTCCGTCTTCCGAAACAGAAAGTTGTTAAGAAAGAAATTGAAAAAGTTAAAGAATTAGGTGTTAAATTCGAGACTAATGTTGTTATCGGTAAATCCACAACAATCGATCAGCTGATCGAGGACGAAGGATTTGAAGCTGTATTTATCGGATCAGGTGCCGGACTTCCAATGTTCATGGGTATCCCGGGTGAGAATGCAAGCGGTGTATTCTCTGCCAACGAATATCTTACAAGAAGCAACCTGATGAAAGCTTTTGATGATTCTTATGATACACCGATCGCAGCAGGAAAGAAAGTAGCAGTTGTAGGCGGTGGTAATGTTGCTATGGATGCTGCCAGAACAGCTTTAAGACTTGGTGCTGAAGTACATATCGTATACAGAAGAAGTGAAGCAGAGCTTCCTGCACGAGCAGAGGAAGTTCATCACGCAAAAGAAGAGGGAATCATCTTTGATCTTCTTACTAACCCGAAGGAAATCCTTGTAGATGAGAACGGTCATGTAAAAGGTATGAAGGTTGTCAAGATGGAACTTGGTGAGCCGGATGCTTCCGGAAGACGTCGTCCGGTTGAAATTCCGGGATTTGAATATGACATGGATGTAGATACAGTTATCATGTCTCTTGGTACTTCCCCGAACCCTCTTATTTCTTCTACAACAAAAGGTCTTGAAGTCAATAAGAGAAGATGTATCATTGCTGAAGAAGAAACAGGTAAGACATCTAAAGATGGTGTATATGCCGGCGGTGATGCTGTTACAGGTGCAGCTACTGTTATCCTTGCCATGGGTGCAGGTAAAGCTGGTGCCAAAGGTATCGATGAATATCTTAAAAATAAATAATGTAAATGGTACTTGACAGATTTTGACGTCTGTGGCATGATTACTAGTGTTGATAATCATGAAAAGCTTAGAAGGTGTTTACAGGGATTTATTTTCCGTCAGAGAGAGGAAGCCATCGGCTGGAAGCTGCCTCAGGTTCAGATATTTCCTGAATTTCCCACCGGAGCCGCATTTCTGAATGACAGTATTTACTGAGTAGGAAATGACGTTACTGCGCGTTAAGCAGACCGAGAGCCTGTAGAAAATGCAGGAAGCAGGGTGGTACCGCGGATATTTTACTCCGTCCCTTTAGTGGGACGGAGTTTTTTGTTTGCTAATTCTGCTATTATAACATGAATTGCGAGAACTGCTTTTGCAACGGAGCGATTTGTGGCTATCAAGTCAGAGTCAGATTTTACGTTACTGTTCATTCTGTTCTCAGTAACGATTTTTCTTCTCTGACATTATGACATAAAGGAGAAAGAGAACATGGATATGAAAGAAAGACTTCAGGAACTGGCTGAAGCAGCCGGAAAACGGATCAGTGAATCCGAAGGTCTGGAAAAACTGAACGAAGTACGTGTGGCATACCTTGGTAAAAAAGGTGAATTGACTGCAATTTTAAAGAGTATGAAAGATGTTGCACCGGAAGAGCGCCCGAAGGTTGGACAGCTTGTAAACGAAACAAGAAGCAAGATAGAAGCACTTCTTGATGAATCTAAACAGAAACTGGAAGAAGCAGCACGTGAAGAGAAGATGAAACAGGAAGTGATTGATGTGACTTTACCTGCAAAGAAAGCTAAAATCGGTCACCGTCACCCGAACACCATCGCCCTGGAAGAAGTAGAGCGTATCTTTATTGGTATGGGTTATGAAGTAGTAGAGGGACCGGAGGTAGAGTATGCGGATTACAACTTTACTAAACTGAATATTCCGGAAAATCATCCGGCACGTGATGAACAGGATACTTTCTTTATCAACGATTCTATCCTTCTTCGTTCCCAGACTTCACCGGTTCAGGCACGTACTATGGAGAAAGGAAAGCTGCCGATCCGTATGATCGCACCTGGTCGTGTATTCCGTTCAGATGAAGTAGATGCAACACATTCTCCTTCTTTCCATCAGATCGAAGGTCTTGTTATTGACAAGAACATCACTTTTGCAGATCTTAAGGGAACTTTGCAGGAGTTTGCACAGGAATTATTCGGACCTGAGACAAAAACTAAGTTCAGACCACATCACTTCCCGTTCACAGAGCCAAGCGCAGAGGTGGATGTATCCTGTTTCAAGTGTGGTGGTAAAGGCTGCCGTTTCTGTAAAGGTTCCGGCTGGATTGAAATCCTTGGCTGCGGTATGGTTCATCCGAATGTATTAAGCATGTGCGGAATTGATCCGGAAGAATACACCGGATTCGCATTTGGCGTAGGTCTTGAACGTATTGCACTTCTGAAATATGAGATTGATGACATGAGACTGCTCTATGAGAATGATATCCGTTTCCTGAAACAGTTCTGATGAAATGACTGTCTGAAACAACAGAGCTATGCAGCCAAGAGGAAATTTCTGTCCGGGAAAGCTGCTATAAGTCTGAGCTATAATATAGAAAGAGGATTAACAAAATGAATACTTCATTATCTTGGATTAAAATGTATGTGCCGGATCTTGATGTGACAGCACAGGAATATACAGATGCCATGACACTGACAGGAACAAAAGTGGAAGGCTTTGAAAAACTGGACGCAGATCTGGATAAGATCGTGATCGGTCAGATTGAAAAAATTGAGAAACATCCGGATGCGGATAAACTGATCATTTGCCAGGTGAATATCGGAACAGAGACTGTACAGATTGTTACAGGCGCTCCTAATGTAAAAGAGGGAGATAAGGTTCCTGTTGTTCTTGACGGCGGACGTGTTGCCGGTGGACATGACGGAAAGAAAACACCGGGTGGAATTGAAATCAAAAAAGGAAAACTTCGCGGAATCGATTCCTATGGTATGATGTGTTCCATCGAAGAGCTGGGAAGCACAAGAGAAATGTATCCGGAAGCCCCGGAATACGGAATCTATATTTTCCCTGAAGACGCTGTTGTAGGCGAGAGTGCGATCAAGGCACTGGGCTTGGATGATGTTGTCTTTGAATATGAAATCACATCCAATCGTGTTGACTGCTACGGCGTACTGGGAATTGCAAGAGAAGCGGCAGCTACGTTTAATGAGAAATTCTGTCCTCCTGTTGTAGAGTGTAAGGGAAATGATGAAAAAGCTTCTGACTATGTAAAAGTAACGGTAGAAGATCCGAAACTTTGTCCACGTTACTGTGCAAGAGTCGTAAAGAATGTTAAGATCGGACCATCTCCGAAATGGATGCAGAGATGTCTGGCTTCCAATGGAATCCGTCCGATCAATAATCTGGTAGATATTACAAACTATGTAATGGAAGAATTTGGTCAGCCAATGCACGCATATGATCTGGACAGGATTGCAGGAAAAGAAATCGTTGTACGTCGTGCAGAGAATGATGAGAAATTTGTAACGCTGGATGGACAGGAACGTACCATGGATGATCAGGTACTGATGATTTGTGACGGTGAGAAAGCAGTTGGTATTGCCGGTATCATGGGTGGAGAGAATTCTATGATCACAGACGATGTAAAAACTGTTCTTTTCGAGGCTGCATGTTTTGATGGAACAAATATCCGCCTTTCTTCCAAGAGAATCGGTCTGAGAACAGATGCTTCCGGTAAATTCGAAAAAGGTCTTGACCCGAACAATGCGCAGGCAGCTATCGACAGAGCATGCCAGCTGATGGAGGAACTTGGAGCAGGTGAAGTCGTAGGTGGAATGGTAGATATCTGCAATGAAGTAAGAGAACCATCCAGAGTTCCTTTCAAACCGGAGAAGATTAATGCTCTTCTTGGAACTGATCTGACACCGGAAGAAATGCTTGCTTATCTGGCAAAAGTAGAACTGACCTATGACGAAAAAACAAATGAGATCGTAGCTCCTACTTTCCGTCAGGATATCCATTATGTAGCTGATGTTGCAGAAGAAGTTGCAAGATTTTTCGGATATGATAAGATTCCGACTACTCTGCCTACAGGTGAAGCTACAACAGGTAAGCTTCCGTTTAAACTTCGTATTGAAGCAGTGGCACGTGATATTGCGGAATATTGTGGTTTCTCTGAAGGAATGACCTATTCTTTCGAAAGTCCGAAGGTATTTGACAAATTAAGACTTCCGGCTGACAGTAAGCTCCGTCAGGGAATCGTGATCAGCAATCCTCTGGGAGAAGACTACAGTGTCATGAGAACAACTACTTTAAACGGTATGCTCAGTTCTCTGGCTACGAACTATAACAGAAGAAATAAAGATGTACGTCTCTATGAACTTGGTAATGTATATCGTCCGAAAGCACTTCCTCTTACAGAACTTCCGGATGAGCGTATGCACTTTACACTTGGTATGTATGGAAACGGCGATTTCTTTGACATGAAAGGTGTATGTGAAGAGTTCTTTGAGAAAGTAGGAATGAGAGATAAAGTAGATTATGATCCAAACAGCGGAAAGACTTACCTTCATCCCGGAAGACAGGCAAATATGGTTTATGATGGTAAGGTTGTAGGCTATCTGGGAGAGATTCATCCTCTGGTTGCAGATACTTATGGAATCGGTGATAAGGCATATGTGGCAGTGATTGATATCCTTACGGTTCTTGAATTTGCAAGCTTCAACCATAAATACACAGGAATTGCAAAATATCCTGCAGTAACCCGCGATTTAAGTATGGTCGTTCCGAAAACCGTTCTTGCAGGACAGATTGAACATATTCTGACTCAGAGAGGCGGAAAGATTCTGGAGAGTTATCAGTTATTTGACATTTATGAAGGAAACCAGATTAAAGGAGGATATAAATCCATGGCTTATTCTCTGGTATTCCGTCACCATGACAAGACTCTGGAAGAGAGCGAGATTACAGCTGCAATGAAGAAAATCCTGAATGGTCTGACAGACCTTGGAATCGAGTTGAGAAGTTAATGCTGATTTATGTATTAAGACATGGGATAACTCAGTGGAATAAACTGAAAAAAGTGCAGGGGGCAATGGATATTCCCCTTGCACCGGAAGGAATTGAACTGGCGAAAAGAACAGGAGAAGCATTAAAAGATGTTCCGTTTGATATCTGTTTTACCAGTCCTCTGGCAAGAGCGAGACAGACAGCACATTATGTGCTGGGAAACAGGCAGATTCCTGTTATTGAGGATAAAAGAATCCAGGAAATTGATTTCGGAGTTCTTGAAGGAAGCCGGTTTAAGGATGAACAAGGGAAGATCATCAGCCATGAAATGGAAATTTTCTTTGAAGAGCCACAGAAATTTGAACGTCCTCAAAACGGCGAAAACATTTCTGATATCCTGAAACGCACCAGAGAATTCTGGGTGGAGAAAACGACAGATCCTGCTCTGGCAGACAAAACAATTCTTGTTTCTTCTCATGGATGTGCAGTTCGTGCACTGCTTCAGAATGTCTATCAGGATCCGAAACATTTCTGGCATGGATGTGTGCCTCCAAACTGCAGTATCAATCTGCTTGAAGTAAAAGATGGAAAAGCTAGATTTCTGGAAGAAGATAAAGTTTATTCTGAAATATAACAATTCTGTAAAATAATCCGGTGGACAACTGTGCTTTGAGTACAGCTTTTCTGCCGGACTTTTAATATATTTTGTTATTGTTTACACACCACTATCCCGAGACATACAAGCCAAAATTCCATTGCCGCAGGCAATCTGGAATGAATTTTGGCTGTTACTGTTCACTGGTAATATCCCGCGAGGTGTTTTTTGTGAGCGAAGGTCACAGAAAACCCGAGATATACCGCGCGAATTTATGCGATTAGCATAAATTCTGTGCATCGCGAAGCGTGTTACTGAGAACGGAGTGAACAGTAACTTTTGGCTACGTTACTGTGAACAGTAAGCTATATTTTTACTTGTGACAGATATGACGTTGTGATATGATATACGAAAAAGGAAATTGTCTGTAATTTTGTGCAGAATCTGCAAATAATCACAGGAGGTGTATTATGGGCAAAAAAATTATGAATACGGTTCTTTTTCTGGTGGTGCTTGGCGGATGTGTTGCCATGACGCTGCTGACCGGGAATGGTTCATCAGGCACGATGATTTATAACTTTGCATTCCTCGCTGTTATGGCTGTGATCTATCTGGCCGGACTGTTTGGCGGTATGTTTCGGGTAGACAGCATTGGAGAGGCTCTCGCAAGAGGAACGCAGGAGCTTTCCAGTA
>NZ_JBWJVQ010000273.1:0-16824 GCF_056339875.1 Blautia sp. ZXY-1-C6 | reverse complement strand
GGGTGGCTGGCAGGAGCGAAAGAATATTATCTGCAGGCTTATAAGGACTCAGATGGAGTCCTCAGGCCTGGATATGGAAGCTATACTTTTGAAGAACTTCAGAATTTTCAGAAGATTCTTCAAAAGACGATTTTATCTGTGGGAATCCGGGGCATCGATTAAACGATACCAGTAACCGCCGCGCATTTTTGGAATCTCTATATAGCTGCTTTCTTTGAAGTAAGGAAAGCCAAACATATTTGCCATAAAGCGTTCCTGCTGATTATAAACGCCGGGAACGCCGAGGATATACTGTCCGTTATTTCTTTGTCCTAAAAGCAAATATCCGAAATTATAATGCCCATACTGGAGAAAACGGTTATTGCGCAGTGCACAGTAATGCCGCGGAAAATGCTTCAGGTCATCAAGGTGTATCTTCCATGCAGAAATCAGTTCGCCATCGGAGAAGGGGGAAAATTCGGCAGAGGTTTTTCTGTTTTCTGCATTTCTTTCCGGGACAGGATTGCCAGCATTTTCAGAACTATTGGAATCTTCAACAGTATTATCTGAGATATAGGATGACTCTGTTCCTGGCTTGTTATCAGATGTTCCCTGAGCCGGAATGTTGGCAGACGGTTCAATTGATAAAGAATCGTCAGGAACTTTTGTAAGCGAGGTATCTTCGGGCTTTTCTGAAATATCTTCAAGTTCTTCGGGCATTTCCTGTAATACCATATCTGCCGGAACTTCGGGTTTCTGTGAAGTGATTTTCGCAGATTCAGGAATATCTGCGTCAGGCATAGCTTTTATTTCATGGAAATTCTCCGGACGTATAGGCTGATCGTCCCATTCAGTACCAAAGAATCCGCCGGTATCTGAAGTAATGATCATTCCGCCCAACTTACCCATTGCAACGCCGGAGTCATTCATATCTGTTGCATCTGTTATGATCAGGCATTCTACAGTTTCTTTTTCTGTCTCGCAGGTATCCAGAAGAATTCCGTTGATCAGGCCATCCTTTCGTGTAAATCCATAAATATTGCATTTTACATTTTCAGGCAGCCCCGGACAATGCAGATGAATCTCAACAGAACATTGCTGATCTTTTACTTCAACTTTAATAAATCCGCAATTGCTGCCTTTCTTTCCGCTTTCATAGTCATATACATATGCGATAAAACGCCGATATCCAGCCAAAATCCTTCCTCCGTAAAACCAGATTCAATAATGTATATGACCATCAGAAGAAAATATTCGAAAAAATTAAAAAAATTTGAAAAAATCTATTGACAAACTGCGATTTTATTAATATAATAGCACTTGCATTGACGAAGCGTGGCTCAGTTTGGTAGAGCGCTGCGTTCGGGACGCAGAGGTCGTGGGTTCGAATCCCGTCGCTTCGACTACGCATAGGAAGTCTGAAACCAATTGGTTTTCAGGCTTTCTTTTTGCTATTCTGGTAGTGATGCAACAGCAGAAAGGAAAAGAAAAGTTGACAGATCAGGAACGTTTTATGAAAGAAGCTATCCGTCAGGCGAAGAAGGCAGAAGCTCTGGAAGAAGTGCCAATTGGCTGTGTGATCGTGCATGAGGGTAAGATCATCGCACGTGGATATAACAGAAGAAACACAGATAAAAACACACTTTCCCATGCAGAACTGAATGCAATCCGCAAAGCCAGTAAAAAACTTGGTGACTGGAGACTGGAGGGATGCACTATGTATGTGACGCTGGAACCATGTCAGATGTGTTCCGGGGCACTTGTCCAGTCCAGAATAGATGAAGTAGTGATTGGTTGTATGAATGCCAAAGCGGGCTGCGCAGGTTCTGTGATGAATCTTTTGCAGGTGGATGGATTTAATCATCAGGTAAAGATTATGCAGGGAGTTCTGGAAGAAGAATGTTCTTCTATGTTGTCTGAGTTTTTCAGAAAGCTTCGTGAGAAAAAGAAGCAGGAAAAGGCAGCCCTTAAAGCTGCACAGGAAAATCCGGAGGGAGAACCGGAACAATAAAAGTAAAAGACAGAAAAAAACAGGAAGAATCTTAAAGGCAATAAGAGTAATAAAAGTAATAGAAGTAACAGGATTAATGTTACAGGCAGAAATAAAAAGAGGCGAATAAAAAGAATGAAAAAAGACACAACAAACGACATGACCGTCGGCAGTCCGGTGAGTCTGATAATAAAATTTATGATCCCAATGTGCCTGGGAAATCTTTTTCAGCAGTTTTATAATATTGCAGATTCCATTGTTGCCGGAAAATTTATCGGAGTAAATGCCCTTGCAGCTATCGGAAGCACCGGTTCACTGATGTTTTTTGTGACCGGCTGGCTGAATGGACTCAGCAGTGGATTTGCGATTATCGTAGCCCAGATGTTCGGAGCGAAAAAATTTGACAGGATGCGCCATTATGTTGCCATGTCCATTTACCTTATGGCTGCATTTTCCATTGTCATGACCATAGGATTCAGTCTTGCGAACAAACCAATCCTGCATCTGATGAATTCGCCGGAAGAGGTATTTGGTGATGTAACTGCATATATGGGAATTATTTATGCAGGTCTTATTATCACAGGTGCATATAATGCACTTGCGGCTTTCCTGCGTGCGCTGGGTGACTCCAAGTCGCCATTGTATTTCCTGATCATTTCGGCTGTGATCAATGTTATTTTGGATGTAGTTTTTATTGTAGTCTTTGGAATGGGTGTAGAAGGATGCGGATATGCCACAGTGATCGCACAGGGAATTTCGGCAGTGTGCTGCCTGATTTATATTGTAAAAAGATTTCCGATCCTTCATCTGGAACGGAAGGATTTTGAGATATGCTGGGGCAGTTTCGGCAGACTTCTGAAGCTTGGAATTCCTATGGGACTGCAGTTTTCGATTACAGCAATCGGAACCATTATTGTACAGAGCGCGGTCAATATTTACGGACCTGTACATATGGCCGGATTCTCTGCTGCCGGTAAGATCCAGAATATTTTTGCCACAGTATTTACAGCCTTCGGTGCAACCATAGCAACCTATGTAGGTCAGAACAGGGGCGCAGGAAAAATGGATCGTGTGAAACAGGGAGTCCGTTACACGCAGATGATGGTCCTGGGATGGAGCGTTTTTGTTATGTTCCTGATGTTTTTCTTCGGAAAATATCTGACATATCTTTTCGTAGATCCATCGGAACAGGACGTAGTAAATGTGTCTGTTACTTATTTCCGGACAGTATTCTGGGCATATCCGTTTCTCGGAAGTATTTTCCTCTATCGAAATACTCTGCAGGGAATGGGATATGGACTTGTACCAATGCTTGGCGGAGTATTTGAACTGGTGGCGAGAACCGGAATTGTCGTATTGATTGCGGGACATACTTCCTTTGCCGGTGTCTGTATGGCTGACCCGACCGCATGGATCGCCGCACTGATCCCACTGATTCCTTATTATTTTCATGTGATGAAGAAATATAAGAACAAAAGTCAGGTACAGGCAGTAGAGGATTAATTATTCTTTATCTGATGGAAATTGTATAAGGCTCTTTCCTGCTTCTGTTAATATATGGACTTTTGTAAACCACAAAAATAAGAAAAGCATTCAGAAAATTATCAACAGATAAAATTCTGAATGCTTTTTTATATGATGAGCTGCATCATGAATATTCTTTTTTTGCGCGCCGCACTTCGGAATGGTCCCACAGACGTTACCTCTACAGTTAACTCAGCCCAGGCACCCTTACGGCACACAAGAGCTTCTGCTTAGTGCTGCTACATTCCTGTCCTGACACGGTTCACAGATTCCTGTTGCGTAAGACCCAAACGTCAACGCCACTTATAGAGGGCAGCTCCACAGGAGACAAGCCTCGGATTGGCATCACCCCTGCTGTAGCGGATTGCAGGTACAGGGCACCGCTATCTCCCCGGCTGCGCATTTCTGATTATATAGGCAGGAGGCTGTTTTGTCAATAGCGAATCATTATAGTAAAACTTGTTACTGGGAACGGAGTGAACAGTAACGAACGTAGTGCGAGAATAGTAACTAAAACTTTTCTAACACTATTGTATGAAAACGATAAATATTATATAATAAACAGAAATAAACTATCTTTATTCTGGAAATGGATATGCCAGAGTACACAACATGTCTTGTATGTATGGATATGGATAATTCTTAAAACACAGAAATGGAGGATACTATCATGATTAAAAGAATAGGTATGCTTACCAGCGGCGGTGATTGTCAGGCACTTAACGCTACCATGCGAGGAGTAGTAAAGGGACTGAGCAACAATTTGGACGAACTGGAAGTTTATGGATTTGATGATGGATATAAAGGACTGATCTATGGTAAATACCGTATGCTCACATCCAAAGATTTTTCCGGAATCCTTACACAGGGCGGCACAATCCTCGGAACATCCAGACAGCCATTCAAACTGATGCGTGTCCCGGATGAGAATGGCCTGGACAAGGTTGAAGCAATGAAGCAGACTTATTATAAACTCTGCCTGGACTGCCTTGTGATCCTTGGCGGAAATGGTACACAGAAGACAGCAAACCTTCTGAGAGAAGAAGGACTGAACATTATCCATCTTCCAAAGACTATTGATAATGACATCTATGGTACAGACATGACCTTTGGTTTCCAGAGTGCGGTAAACATTGCCACAAATGCCATTGACTGTATCCATACGACAGCATCCTCACATGGACGTGTATTTATCGTAGAGATCATGGGACACAAGGTAGGAAGTCTGACACTTCATGCAGGTGTTGCAGGCGGTGCGGATATCATCCTGATTCCTGAGATCCCATATGATATCAAAAAAGTTACTGCAGCAATCCAGAAACGCGCCAAAGCAGGCAAGCGTTTCACAATCCTTGCAGTTGCAGAAGGTGCGATTTCCAAAGAAGACGCAGAACTTCCTAAAAAGAAATACAAAGAGAAACTGGAAGCCCGAGCAAAGAAATATCCGTCCGTTTCCTATGAGATTGCTGACCAGATCTACAAAGAGATCGGAAGCGAAGTCCGCGTTACAGTTCCGGGACATACACAGAGAGGCGGAGAACCATGTCCGTATGACCGCGTTCTTTCCACAAGAATCGGTGCAGGTGCAGCGCAGGCGATCATGGATGGTGAATATGGCATCATGATCGGCGTGGTAAACGGCAAAATTAAACGTGTACCTCTTGAAGAGTGTGCAGGTAAGCTTAAGATGGTATCACCGAAAGATCAGCTTGTAGTTGCTGCCAAACAGATCGGTATCAGCTTTGGTGACTGATTAAGTGAAACAGTACTTGACTGACAGATACTTTTTCATATAAGATATGGATGTAAAAAAGACCGCCGCGGGAATTTTTTCCGCGGCGGCTGTGATAATAAGATAGAGATAACTATTTGGCGCGCTGCTGACAGTGGGTGTGCTGAATAGTTACGATAGGAGTTTACTCATGAGTTACACTGCTCTTTACAGAAAGTTCAGACCGGATAATTTCGCGGATGTCAAAGGTCAGGATCACATAGTGACTACTCTGACAAATCAGATTAAGCATAACCGTATCGGCCATGCGTATCTGTTCTGCGGCACCAGAGGAACCGGTAAAACAACAGTAGCCAAAATTCTGGCGAAGGCAGTCAACTGTGAGCATCCCGTAAATGGCAGCCCCTGTAATGAATGTGCCATGTGCAAGGCAATCCAGGCAGGAACTGCAATGAATGTGATCGAGATCGATGCTGCATCCAACAATGGTGTGGATAATATACGTGAGATCAGAGAAGAGGTTTCTTACCGCCCTACAGAAGGTAAATATAAAGTATATATTATTGATGAGGTTCATATGCTTTCCACAGGTGCCTTCAATGCCCTGCTGAAAACACTGGAGGAACCACCGTCTTATGTTATGTTTATCCTGGCAACTACAGAGGCGCACAAGATTCCGATTACGATTTTATCCAGATGCCAGAGATATGATTTCCACAGGATCACCATAGACACTATCGCGGCCAGACTGGATGAACTGCTCAAAGTTGAAGGCGTAGAAGCTGAGGAAAAAGCAGTCCGATATGTAGCGAAAGCGGGAGATGGTTCCATGCGAGATGCGCTCAGCCTTCTCGACCAGTGTATTGCTTTTTATCTTGGACAGGAACTTACCTATGATAAAGTTCTGGAGGTTCTGGGAGCCGTTGACACCGAAGTGTTTAGCAAGCTTTTGCGAAAAGTGATCCGGGGAGATGTGACAGGTTCCATTCATATCCTGGAGGAACTGATCGTAGGAGGCAGGGAACTGAGCCAGTTTGTGGGAGATTTTACCTGGTATATGAGAAATCTTCTTCTCGTTAAGACTTCTGAGAATCCGGAGGAAGCGATCGATGTCTCATCCGACAACATGAAGCTTCTGAAAGAAGAGAGCACCATGCTGGATGTGGAGACGCTGATGCGGTATATCCGTATTTTTTCGGATTTGTCCAACCAGATCCGATATGCAACCCAGAAAAGGGTTCTCGTGGAGATTGCACTGATCAAGTTGTGCCGTCCTGCAATGGAGACTAATCTGGATTCTGTTCTGGACAGACTGCGTGTGCTGGAACAGCGGATGGATGAACGTCCGGTACAGCAGGTGATCGTGCAGCAGGGTTCAGGGAAAATGCCGGCAGAAACCGGAGCAGTTCAGGAACCGGCGGGAAACAAAGCACCGGCGAAAGCTGCACCGGAAGATTTGCAGAAGATCGTGGCAGGCTGGAGAGTGATCACAGGACAGACAACAGGGATGTTCAAACAGATGCTTCAGAAATCTGTTCCGAAGTATAACAGTGAGACAGGAGAACCTGTCCTTTATGTGGAATTTCAGGATTTCCTTGGGCAGTCCTATGTGGACAATCCGGAAGCGAAGAAAGAGCTTCAGGACATCATCACTGCCCAGACAGGAAAAACAGTAGAGATCCAGATGCTGGTGGCAGATAAGCATCAGCATACAAATCTGGCAAATATCACAGTGGACCAGGCGATAAAGAATAATATCCACATGGATGTTGTGATAGAGGAAGATCCTGATGAGGAAAAAGGAGAATAAATATTGTTACTGTTCACACATCACTATCCCGCGAGGTGTTTTGGCATGAATATGCCAAAATCCCGAGACATACAAGCCAAAATTCCATTGCCGCAGGCAATCTGGAATGAATTTTGGCTACGTTACTGTGAACGGAGTGAACAGTAACTAAATATTCTCCAGACAGGAAAAGGCAGTAAATAACAAGGCAATAAATAGCAAGGAGGACATCACAAATGGCAAAACGTGGAGGATTCCCGGGAATGGGTATGCCGGGAAATATGAATAATCTTATGAAACAGGCGCAGAAAATGCAGCGCCAGATGGAAGAGAACCAGAAAGCTCTGGAAGAGAAAGAATTTACGGCTACTGCAGGAGGCGGAGCTGTAGAGGTAACTATCTCCGGTAAGAGAGAGGTGACAAAAGTAAAGCTTCAGGAGGAAGTTGTAGATCCGGATGACATCGAAATGCTGGAAGATCTCATCGTTGCAGCTACAAACGAAGCACTTCGCAAAGTGGAAGAAGAATCTACAGCTGTTATGTCTAAACTGACAGGTGGTCTGGGCGGACTTGGCGGAGGTCTTCCATTCTGATGGAATACTACAGCAGTCATATCAATAAGCTGATCGAGCAGCTTTCCCATCTTCCGGGAATTGGTGCGAAATCAGCACAGAGACTGGCATTTCACATCATGAATATGCCAAAGGATCAGGTAGAGCAGCTTACCTCTTCCATTACCGGTGCCAGAGAGAATGTACAGTATTGCAAGTGCTGCTGTACTCTGACAGACAGAGAGATCTGTCCAATCTGCAGCAATGATAAGCGTGATCATTCAGTGATCATGGTGGTAGAGAATACAAGAGATCTTGCAGCTTATGAAAAAACAGGCAAGTTTGATGGCGTTTATCATGTTCTTCATGGTGCAATCTCTCCAATGCTTGGAATCGGGCCGGATGATATCAAACTGAAAGAACTCATGCAGCGTCTGGCAAAGGATGAGGTAAAGGAAGTGATTATTGCTACCAATTCCAGTCTGGAGGGGGAAACAACGGCAATGTATATCAGTAAGTTGATCAAACCTACCGGGATCAAAGTCAGCAGGATCGCAAGCGGAGTTCCGGTAGGAGGAGATCTGGAATATATTGACGAAGTGACTCTTTTACGTGCTCTTGAGGGGCGTGTGGAGCTTTAAGGTTACTGTTCTGACAAAAGATCATCGGAAAAGGAGGCATCACTTTGTCTAAAAAGAAAGCAACTTCTTCTGACGTGGCAAAGAGGGCAGGAGTCTCCCAGGCAACTGTTTCCATGGTCCTGAATAAGAAATATAATGTTTCTTTTTCCAGAGAAACAGTGGAGAAGGTAGAGCAGGCAGCCAGAGAATTAGGCTATCATCTTCCCGGACGAAAGAACAGAAAAGAAAGCCGGAAAGAGAAGCTGATCGTTGTTTTTTGCCCTACGCTTACAAGCCCGTATTATGTATTGCTTCTGCAGGGGATTGAAGCAGTGGCGAACAAGCAGGGATATGGTGTCTTTATCTGTAATACACAGAGAGATCCCCGTCTGGAGGAGAAGTATCTGCGCATGATGGGTACAATAGAGCCGCTTGGCATTATCTACTGCTGTAATCCAAATCCGGATTTTCAGCAGCAGGTAGAGGAACTGGCGCAGACAATCCCACTGGTTATCATCAGTAATAAAGAGAAAACTACAACTATAGATGCCATTAATCAGGATAATACAGTTGTGGGAAGGATGATGGCAAGACATCTGCTTGATCTGGGGCACAGAGATGTAGCGTTTATCACTCCGCCCCTGACAAGGAGACAATGGCAGAGAACAAAACGTGTAAATGGTTTTGTGAAAGAGTTTGAGAAAGAAGGCCTGAAGGATCATGTGATCATTAAGGCTGCGGATGAAGCTATCGATATGCAGATCCCACGGATGGATTCGGAATATTCGATGGGTTATGAGCTTACTATGGAGCTTCTGGATGAAGGCAGGGAATTTACAGCTATTGCAGGCCAGAATGATATGATGGCTATTGGTGCGCTGGATGCTCTCCATGAAGCAAGGATTCATGTACCCAAGGATGTATCGGTGATTGGGTGCGATAATATCTTTTATTCGGGAATACGGAAGATCTCTCTTACTACGATCGATCATTTCGTAGCCCTTAAAGGCAGAGATGCCTGTGATATTATACTGCGCAAAATCGATGAGCAGGACCGTTTTCTTACAGATTCTGCTCCTGCCAGTCTCTATAATATTGAATATACCCCCAAGCTGATAGCGAGACGCACTACGGGGTATATCAGAACCAAAAAAAATAATTAAATACGTCGAATGAAAATTATTAATAATAATTTATCGAAACTGCAGAACAGTTATTTGGTATAGAGCTGTGTGGCGAGGTAGATTGCGAATATCTATCCGGCAGGCATTTTCTGGAAACGTACCAAAATTTCAGGATGTGTGGCTGAAATCCGATATCAGAAATGATTTCTGACGGAGGTTTCCTGCAACAGCAAAGACAGCGAACAGTTACGAAAAGAAATGGTTATAAAACATATTGTATATTGCATGTTGATAACAACGAATATATGCTTTGACTGAAAAATAAAGAATTAATAAAACATGCGATTATTAATAATGAAATTATTAATAATCTTTTGCCACGCTTGACCTGAATGTAAAGTCTGTTATAATGAAACCATAAGATCAATGAACGATTATGACAAGCAAAAATCAGGAGGGTTAAGAACATGAAATTTTTTATTGACACAGCAAAAGTAGAAGATATTAAGGCAGCTAATGATATGGGTGTAATCTGTGGTGTTACCACAAATCCGTCTCTTATCGCAAAAGAAGGAAGAGATTTCAAGGAAGTAATCAAAGAGATCACATCTATCGTAGACGGACCGATCAGCGGTGAAGTAAAAGCTACTACAACAGATGCAGAAGGAATGATCAAAGAGGGACGTGAGATTGCAGCCATTCATCCGAATATGGTTGTTAAGATTCCTATGACAGTAGAAGGTCTGAAAGCAGTTAAGGTTCTTCATGCAGAAGGAATCAAGACAAACGTTACTCTGATCTTCACTGCTAACCAGGCACTTCTGGCTGCAAGAGCAGGTGCTACTTATGTATCTCCGTTCCTTGGAAGACTGGATGACATTTCTACAAGAGGTGTTGATCTGATCCGCGAGATCGCTGAGATTTTTGAAGTGGCAGGAATCGAGACAGAAATCATCGCAGCAAGCGTAAGAAATCCGATTCATGTAACAGACTGTGCACTTGCAGGTGCTGACATTGCAACTGTTCCGTACAATGTAATCGTACAGATGACAAAACATCCTCTGACAGATGCAGGTATTGAGAAATTCCAGAAAGATTATAAAGCAGTATTCGGCGAATAAGGAGAATTTACCACAATGGAAAAATTAGAACTTCAGAAAATTGCAAACGAAGTCCGTAAAGACATCGTTACTGCATTACATTCTGCAAAAGCAGGACATCCGGGCGGATCTCTGTCTGCAGCAGATGTATTCACTTATTTATATTTTGAAGAAATGAATATTGATCCAAAGGATCCTAAGAAGGCTGATCGTGACCGTTTTGTACTTTCCAAAGGCCACACAGCACCGGGATACTACTCTGCACTTGCAGAAAGAGGCTTTTTCCCAAAAGAAGATCTGAAGACTCTTCGTCATCTGGGTTCCTATTTACAGGGACATCCGGATATGAAACATATCCCGGGTGTTGATATGTCCAGCGGTTCTCTGGGACAGGGAATCTCTGCAGCAGTTGGTATGGCGCTTTCTGCCAAATTAAGCAATGAAAGCTATCGTGTATACACCTTATTAGGTGACGGCGAAATTCAGGAAGGCCAGGTTTGGGAAGCTGCTATGTTTGCAGGCTTCAGAAAACTGGACAATCTTGTAGTGATCGTGGATAATAATGGACTTCAGATCGACGGTAAGGTTGATGAAGTATGTTCTCCATACCCGATTGATAAGAAATTTGAGGCATTTAACTTCCATGTGATTAACGTTGCAGATGGAAATGATATGGATCAGTTAAGAGCTGCTTTTGATGAAGCAAAAGCTACTAAGGGAATGCCTACAGCTATCATTATGAAAACTGTAAAAGGAAAAGGTGTTTCCTTTATGGAAAATCAGGTTGGATGGCATGGAAAAGCTCCGAATGACGAGCAGTATGCACAGGCAATGGAAGAGTTAGAAAAGGCAGGTGAAGCATTATGTCAGAAGTAAAGAAGATCGCAACAAGAGCAAGCTACGGTGCTGCGCTGGTTGAATTAGGTAAGAAACATGAGAACCTGGTCGTTCTGGACGCTGACCTTGCTGCAGCTACTCAGACTGGCGTATTCAAAAAAGAATTTCCGGAGCGTCATATTGACTGTGGTATTGCCGAGTGTAATATGATGGGCATTGCCGCAGGTCTGGCTACTACAGGAAAAGTTCCATTTGCCAGCACATTTGCAATGTTTGCAGCAGGACGTGCTTTTGAGCAGGTTCGTAACTCTATTGCATATCCGAAGATCAATGTAAAAATTGGCGCTACTCATGGCGGAATTTCTGTAGGTGAAGATGGTGCTACCCATCAGTGTTGTGAGGATTTTGCTCTTATGAGAGTAATTCCGGGAATGGTTGTTGCCTGCCCTTCTGATGATATTGAAGCAAAAGCTATGGTAGAAGCAGCTTATGAGCATGTTGGTCCTGTATATATGAGATTTGGACGTCTGGCAGTTCCGGTTATCAATGACAGACCGGACTATAAATTTGAATTAGGCAAAGGTATTGTCCTTCGTGAAGGAAAAGACCTTACGATCATTGCAAACGGTCTCTGCGTAGCTCCTGCTCTTGAAGCTGCAGAGAAGCTTGCGGCAGACGGCGTAGATGCAAAAGTAATCAATATCCATACGATTAAGCCTCTGGATGAAGAACTTGTAGTTGCAGCAGCCAAAGAAACAGGCAAGGTTGTAACTGTAGAAGAGCATTCAGTAATCGGTGGACTTGGCGGAGCAGTATGCGAATGCCTGTCTGAGAAAGCACCTGTACCTGTAAAACGTATCGGTGTAAATGATGTATTCGGAGAATCCGGTCCTGCCACAGCTCTTCTTGAGAAATATGGTCTTGATGCAGAAGGCATCTACAAACAGATCAAAGAATTTGTATAATTTACGATTCCCTGTGTGATGGTATCTGCCAGAGAGATTACCGTAGACAGGCGGGTAGTCTGAAGGGTTAGCTGTTCCAGTACACCTGCAATGTTTACAATCCCTGTGATATGGATATCACCAACAGGAGGAAGTTCTTTCTGAACTGCAGCACCTGGGTAAAGTGCACCATCTGCGATGGTCACATACCCCAGGTGCTTTTTTTGTCCAAGAGAGGCATCCACTGCAATAACCAGACCTTCGGGATGCAGAATTTTGATCTGGCGGGAAATTCTGGAAAGATTTAAAGCATGTACGGGGCTTTTCAGGGTACCGTAAACATAAACGCCATGAGTGTCTGTATTCAGATGTTCAAGTAACTGGTGTCCGATATAGGGACCGAGACAGTCTCCTGTCACGCGGTCACTTCCGATACACAGAAAAACCAGTTCCGACCATCTGCCGGGATATTGAAGAATACATTTATTTAAAAGAAAAGCGATTTCCTCAGCAGAACTGCTTTTCTGTGAGTCCACATAAAATACCATAAAACCTCCCTGATCGTATTATGTACTCGCAGAGTCTCTATTGTACCTGCACAAAAAGATTTCGAGAGCACATTATTGATTATATCTTTTAATTGCTATAGTCCCTTTGCTTCATAACAACAAGCTGCGAAGAGGCTTCTGATAACATCATATCCTTACCGGGATAAAAATATGCACTGTGCAAAATCTGTCGCCAAATTCTGGTAAATTCCTCTTATAATGTGATAAAATCTGCAATTTATCTGTGTTATCCTGATACCCGAAGGGGTGATGAGAGATGATAGAAGTAATCTATAAGGACGAATCTCAGGAAGGGCAAAATGGTGAGGAACCGTTTGGATTACCCAGAAATATACGCCAGATCGGCCTGGCAGCCGAAGATTACAGGATTTATATGGAGGACTATGTGTACACATTTCTGGTAAGACTTGCCAGAACGGAAGACTCTCTGGGAGAAGCAAAAACCAGAGTGGCAGTTCTTACAGGAAATCTTAAATGGCGTTCTCAGACAGCTTATCTGTTTATCAAAGGTGCTATTATAGCGGAGGAGATGGAGGCAGCACCTGATCATATCGATTTTTCGGAAAATCAATGGAAGCAGATACAGGAAGCCCAGAAGGAGTACTTCGAAGATCAGGAGATTGTGGGATGGTTCTTTTCACAGCCTCAGCTTCTCCTGAAAGTATCGGAAGTGATGTCAAAAGTACACATGAAACATTTTGGAGGAGAAAAAGTCCTGATGCTTATGGAACCGCAGGAAAGGGAAGATGCTTTCTTCCGTTATGAAAACAATGAAATGGTGCGTCTGGGAGGGTATTATCTTTATTATGAAAAAAATCCCGGTATGCAGACGTATATGATCGACAAAAATGAAGAACTTCAGTCGGAACCTCAGGAAAAATATGAAGATCAGGCTGTGAAAGATTTTCGCAAAATAATTGCAGATAAAAAGGAAACCAGGAAGGAGCCGGCAGCTCCTTCTGTTTTTTCATATGGATTAACTGCATGTCTGGCAATTGCAGTACTGACAGTGGGTGTTAATTTTTACAGAAGTTACCAGAATGTAAAACAGAACGAAAAGGAGAGCGCGACGGTTTCTTCAGTGATCGTTGAGGAGATAACGCCGTCTCCTGTTGTCGGGACTTCGAACAATGAAGCTGTCAGGCAGCATAAACAATACCGGACAGATACTATACAAAATGATGCAGGGAAGAATAAAAAGAATAATGAAGAGAATAATCAAAGCACCAGTGAAAAAGAAAATTCTGAAAAGAAAAACAATACTTCAGAGAAAAAAATATCAGCAGAGCAGACAGATACAGAACAAAAATCGGACAAAACAGAACAGCTTCCGGATGTAAAGACAGAAAAAGCAGATAAAACCGAACAAATCTACCAGCAGGAAGCAGATGAACGTAAAGCACAGAAACGTGTCAGGGAAGCTGTGCAGAAGGAAAACAGCGAAGCAGCGGGAAAAGCCCATGAGTCATATGTGATTCAGCCCGGCGATACTCTTTTTCAGATAAGTATGGACAGATACGGAAGTATCGAAGCTATAAGCCAAATCTGTAAATTGAATGGGATGTCAGCGGACGAAATCATTTATCCGGGACAAGTAATTGTATTACCTTAGAAAACTGTGCTATAATAAATGGCAAAAACTGAAACCTGATAATCAACAAAATGAAAGTGAGAAATAAGGTAAAGGCTAAAATGGCAAATACATTTAAGAAAATAATAAAAAAACATAAAAAGAAAAAGCTTCAGGCAGAGAGAAACAGAAAAGCGAAAGCCCGGGAGAGAGCTGAAGAGGAATATGCAGATGATTATGAGCGCAGATTGTCCCGCCACAAAAGAAGTGTAGTGAAAAAGACAGTTATTACAGTGGTGGCGATAGCTGCTGCTGTAACGGCTGTGGGATTTTACATAGAGAAGAGAAGCTATCATACTTATAAAGTAGTCCAGACAAGTGAGCAGGAGGATATTGTTTCTACAAATTATGTTGAAATGGACGGAAATATCCTTCGATACAGTCCGGACGGAGTTTCGCTTGTTTCTGATAAGATGAGTACATTATGGAGTGAAACCTATCAGATGCAGAATCCTGTGGCAGATGTCAATGGAACTCGTGCGGTGATTGCGGATAAAGATGGAACAACTTTGGAGATTTATGATAAATCCGGAAAAACAGGCAGTGTAACTACTTCTTACAGTATTGTCAAAGCAAAAGTATCCAAAAGCGGTCTTGTTGCGGCAATCCTGGATGGCGGAGATGATACATGGATTGATTTTTATGGTACAGATGGAAGTCTGATTGCTGAAAATCAGACGAAGATAGATGATCCGGGATATCCCCTTGATATTGCTGTATCTGAAGACGGAGTGATCATGATGGTAACCTATCAGTTCGTAGATGGAAGTGATACGACCAGTTATGTGGCATTTTACAATTTTGGAGATGTAGGACAGAACGAGGATGACAGAATTGTCAGTGGATATAAGTATGAAGGCGTGGTAGTTCCGCAGATCCAGTATCTTGATAATAACCGGTCTGTAGCACTTAAAGATAATGGATTTACAATTTATCATGGAAGCCAGATTCCGAAGGAAGTAAAAACAGTAAAAGTAGATAAAGAAATTGTCAGTACTTTTTATGATAATGATATGATTGGTCTTGTGTTTAAGAATGACAGTAAAGACAAACAGTATACAATGGAAGTTTATACTACAGATGGCAAATTGAAATTCAAAGAAAACTTCAATATTCCATATACGACGATTAAATTAAGCGGTGGAAATATTCTGATGTACAACAGTTCCCAGATGTGTGTAATGAACAGCAGGGGAGTACAGAAATATCTTGGCAGTGTGGATGGAACGATCAAAGATTTCTTCAAAATCGGAATGAACAGATATCTTCTGGTATTGGACAGCGGTGTAGAGATAATAAAACTTAGTTAGGAGGATGAAAATGGCTTTAACGTGGGCCGGAGTCATTACGATACTTTTTCTGGCGGCTGCATGTGTCAGAGGTTATAGGCGGGGACTGATAAAAGAACTGGTTTCGCTTGTATGTGTTTTTCTGTCGATGGCGATCGTGTGGTTTATAAATCCTTATGTAAATGAGTTTATTCGGGAAAATACATCAATTTATGAAAAAGTACAGGAAAGCTGCCGGGAGTTTGTAGGAGAGGAATACAGCACATGGACAGGCAGTGGAGAAAGCCAGACTGAATTTATAAATGAAATGAATCTCCCGGAACTGCTGAGGAATGGACTGGTTCAGAATAATAATTCTGACAGTTACCAGTATTTGGCTGTAACTACATTTTCGGATTATATTGCTCAATATCTGGCGAGAATGGCAGTGAATGGAATTTCTTTCCTGATTTCTCTGCTGATGTCGACGATTATGGTGAGGAGTATCACATGGATGCTGAATCTTGTGACGAGATTACCTGTGCTGCATGGCATGAACAAGGTAGCAGGAGCGTTGCTGGGGGCAGTTAAATTCCTTATAGTAATATGGATTATCTTTCTGGCTCTCACCATTGTGTGCAATACAAAGGCTGGTGAGGCGGCCCTTCAGATCGTTAAGAAAGATTGCATCCTGAGTTTCATATATGACAGAGATATCCTGATCAGAATATTTATGAGTATCTTCTATTAGAAAGGTTTGGTATCTGTGGACCGTAGGTATCGGATCCGAATGTCTTCCTGCACAAATGCGAACGATTTTTAAATCTTTACTCTGATATTGGGGCGTTAAAAATGAGGATATTATAGCGATATCGGAGATGGCGTAAAAAATATGTAAAAAAATGTAAAATAATACTTGACGCAAAAAGAAAATAATGATATGATAAATCCGCTTCTGAGTGAGGCGGATTTTTTTTGACAGACAACAGAGATTTGTTGAATAAAGTTGAAAAAAATATAAAAAAAGTGTTGACAGGAAACTGAAGACATGATACTATATCAGAGTTGCTGATGCAGATGAAAAAGAACTTAAAAAATAAAATAAAAAAGTTCTTGACAAAGCAAAAAGCAAGTGATATAATAAATGAGCTGCCAGCCGAGAGGCGA
>NZ_JBWJVQ010000272.1:0-12864 GCF_056339875.1 Blautia sp. ZXY-1-C6 | reverse complement strand
AGAAGGATGTTCCGGTGAGAGATGAGTGCATTTATTCATCATGAATTACTTCTGCTGCTCCGGACAATAGCTGTGGGTGCTGTTCTCCTTTTGTGTTATGATCTGCTGGCTGCATTCAGGAATGTTTTTGCACATTCGGATAAAGCTGTCGGGACGGAAGATATTTTGTACTGGCTTTGTTGTGCCTTTTTTGTTTTTTCGGAGATTTACAGGAGCAATGAAGGAATCCTGCGTTTTTTTATGGTTTTAGGCTTTTTATCCGGAGCGTATATCTGCAACAGGGTCCTCGGAGATATTTTTGTAAAATGCTGTGCGAAATTTATGGAGATTCCTGTAATAATTATTAAATTTTTGATAAAATGGTTGCTATTTCCGGTCAAAAGATGTAAACTCCTGTGGTATAAAGCGTATAAATATGCTAAAAAAGGAAGGCTGGCAAATTGGGTAATTCTAAGAAAAGGAAGAAAAAAAAGAAAGTAGGGTATAACTCTCTTGGAATGATTGCGATTGCGCTGGTTGTTTTAGTCCTTCTGGGAGGACTGATGCTAGAAAGTAATGACCTTAAGGAACGCCTCACAGGATATGATGCTAAGGCCGCCACTCTTCAGCAACAGATTGAAGATGAGCAGACACGTACAGAAGAAATTGATAAATTAAAGAAATATATGGAGACAGACGAATATGCAGAAGAGGTTGCCAGAGAGAAACTGGGACTTGTGAAGGACAATGAGACTGTTTTTAAGAAACAGCAGTAATAAATGTCGAAAACTTTTACGAAGGATTCGTCTGCGTTTGACAGATATTTCAGAAACCCTTCCATATAATATCTGTAACTGTTTAGTACTTTGTGAAAGAGAGGACTGTTGAACAGTTATTGAGATTCTCTGATAAAAATGCAGTAGTCTGCTATATACAGGGAATGAATAAGGGGAGGGGAGAATATGCAGGAATGGATGATTGCCATGCTCGTTATCAGCATTATGCTGATCATACGGGACATGGCAAAAACTATTTTAGCAGAAAATCTGCCGGATACAGAAGAACTGCCGTCTCTGCAGGAGGGCCATCCTCAGAAAGAGAGGGTGGAGAAGTATGCGGCATCTTTTCAGAAACTGGCAGATACTTTCTACGGGATGCCTTATCGGAAAGATTATCTGAGCAGCAGGCAGGTTGAGCAGATCATTGAGGATACAAATGCAAAGGTATGCAGCAGATGCTATCAGAGGGAAATCTGCTGGGGAGAACACAGTCAGGAACTGGTGAAAGGAGTGGAGGCACTGGTACGTTCCATGGAGAGTGGAAACGAGGAAAATGTCAGAGGCATCCGTGCTGACTGGACAGGCATATGTCCCCGTTCCGTACAGTATTATGAGACGGTTGCAGAGAATTTTCAGAAAGAAAGGCAGAACCTGATGTGGGATAACCGTATGATCGAGAATCGGCTGGCAGTAGCACAGCAGCTTATGGAAGTCTCACATATCATGGAGAACGTAGCCAGTGATCTGTATGACCTGGAGCGAGTAACGCCGCAGTTTGAAGAAGAACTTCGCAAGGGACTGAGAAAGAGCCATGTGATCCTTCGCAGGGCATGGATGATGAATAAGGTGAAAGGACGTAAACAGATTTTTCTCACCATGCGTGCCAGAAGCGGTCAGTGTATTTCCATGACAGAGATCGCACAGCTTCTTTCAAAATACTGTGAAATTTCCATGGTACCTGTAAATGGGAGCAGATGTATTGTAAACGGAGAATATCACACTGTACATTTTGCTGAGGATGTAAGCTATCAGGTTCTCTATGGAACGGCCAGGCTTACCAGAGAAGAAGAGAAGGTTTCCGGAGATAATTATATATGCAGACAGGAGGATGGCGGCAGGTTTGTTATGTGCCTTTCGGATGGCATGGGCTCAGGGATGGAAGCATGCAGGGAGAGCGAGACAGTTGTGGAACTTCTGGAACAGTTTATGGAGTCAGGATTTTCCCAGGAAACGGCAGCAAAGATGGTAAATTCTGCTCTGGTACTCAAAGGAGAGGAGGGTATGTTTTCTACAGTGGATATCTGCGCAGTGGACCTGTATACAGGAATCTGCAATTTTCTGAAGGCGGGGGCAGCGTCTACATTTATCAAAAGAGATCACTGGGTGGAATCTATTACTTCTGAAAGTCTGGCCGCAGGGCTTGTACAGCAGATTGATTTTGAGACAGCTACCAGAAAGCTGTACCATGGGGATTACCTGATCATGATGACAGATGGAGTCCTGGATGCATTGCCTGACCAGAAAGAGGAGGAAACCATGAAAGAAATCATTATGGATGTTCACGAGGAATCACCGAAAGATTTCGGCAGGGGAATACTGGAACGGGTGCTGGGATACAGCGATTATCATGCACGGGATGATATGACAGTGCTGGTGGCAGGCGTGTGGAAAAAATAATGCTGCGGATACTAGAGTGTGTCTGAAAAAGGCTTTCTGCAAGATGTGCGTCACAATTTGTGGGATATTTTGCCCGGATGAGGGCGCCGTAGTGGGCTACGGCAACTGAATTCGGGTGAAATATCCCGCAAAGTGGGGCGTGCAGATTGCGGGAATGATTTTTCAGACACGCTCTAAGATAGAAAAGGAAATCAGGATAAAAATGGAAAGAGAAATTCTTGCTTATATAAAGCAAAACAGGATGATCGGAAAAAATGATGTGGTCCTGGCAGGAGTGTCCGGCGGAAGTGACTCTATGGCAATGCTCCGCATTTTAAAGGAGCTTCAGGGAAAACTGGATTTTACATTGAGAGTGGTCCATATACATCATGGAATACGTGGAAAGGAAGCGGACAGGGACCAAAGCTTTGTGGAAAACATATGCCGGAAGTGGCAGATTCCATGTACTGTTTATTGTTATGATGTTCCGGGATTGAGCCGGGAGTGGAAGCTGGGCGAGGAAGAGACGGGAAGGATTGTAAGAAAAGAAGCTTTTCAGAGGGAAGCTGCCGTCTGTGGGAGAAAGGACAGTGAGATAAAAATTGCATTAGCGCATAATCAGGAGGATCTTGCGGAAACTATGCTTCATAATCTGTGCAGAGGAACAGGTCTGCGGGGACTATGCACCATGCGCCCTGTAGACGGAGAGATTATCCGCCCGATTCTGTGCTTAAGCCGGGACAAAATTGCAGAGTATCTGAAAGAAAAGAAGATTTCTCATATTCAGGACAGCACCAATCTGTCAGATGAATATACCAGAAACCGAATCAGACATCATATTCTTCCTATGTTGGAACAGCAGGTCAATGGAAAGGCAGCGGCACATATGGCAGAGACTGCGGCAAGGATTTCCCAGGCAGAGGAATATCTTACGCAGCAGAGCTGCCTGGTTTTGGGCGAGTTTCATAAAGGTAAGGAATATTACTTTACTGAAAAATTTTTTATGGAGCCTCAGATCATTCAGGTTTATGCATTACAACAGGCGATGGAACAGCTGGCAGGCAGACGGAAGGATCTGGCGGCTGTTCACTATGAGAAGGTTCTGGAACTTTATGAAATGCAGACTGGAAGACGGATCAGCCTTCCTTATCACATGGAAGCCAGAAGAGATTACGAGGGAGTAAGACTTTGTCGGTACGGAGAGGAGAAGTCAGCCGGGATGATCGGTGAAAAGCATAAAGGTTCAGATATCCAAAACGGAAAAACAGTTTGCGGAAAAAATATATCAGACAGGGAATGGAAAATCAGAATTCCGGGGACTGTGACCAGTCCGCTGGGAATTTTTTCGGCAGAAATATTTTTGTATGAAGGTCAGAAGATTGAAGAAAAAAAGTATACGAAATGGATGGATTATGATAAAATAGAGAAGAATCCGTATATTCGCACCAGACGGACAGGAGATTATATGGTTATCAATGCGCAGGGGAACACAAAGAAGCTGAACCGCTGTATGATCGATGAGAAAATCCCGTCGGAATACAGAGACAGCATTCCGCTGATCGCATGTGGAAAAGAAATCCTCTGGATGGTGGGAAGCAGGATAAATGAGAGGTATAAAATTAACCCCAAAACCAGGAAGGTGTTAGTATTAAATTACCAAGGAGGAAACGAAAATGAGTGAGAAAATCAAAGTTTTACTCAGCGAAGAGGAAGTAGATTCCCGTATTAAGCAGATCGCAGCAAAGGTCAGCAAGGATTATGCAGGCAAGGAAATCCATTTAATCTGTGTATTAAAAGGTGGTGTATTCTTTACCTGTGAACTTGCAAAGAGAATCACAGTGCCGGTTTCTCTTGACTTTATGTCTGTATCCAGTTATGGTGATGACACTAAGTCCAGCGGTGTTGTAAAGATCGTCAAAGACCTTGACCAGCCACTGGAAGGAAAGGACGTTCTGATTGTAGAGGATATCATTGACTCAGGAAGAACATTAAGTTATCTCATCGAAATTCTGAAGCAGAGAAATCCAAACAGCATCCGTCTGTGTACATTGCTGGACAAACCGGAGCGAAGAGTCAGAGATGTAAGAGTTGATTATTGCTGCTTTAACATCCCGGATGAGTTTGTAGTTGGCTATGGTCTGGACTATGCACAGAAATACAGGAATCTTCCATTCATAGGAGTAGTGGAACTGGGGGAAGACTGAAAGGAGATTTAAGTAAGTGAATAAACAGCCAAGCAGAATTGGTCTGTATCTGGTGCTGATCATTGCACTGGTAGCCGGTTATTTTTATCTGAATAACCAGGTGGTTTCCCAGAGTAATTACACACAGAAGCAACTGGAGCAGGCTCTTGAAGACAACAAAGTGGTTGATGCGACAATTCAACAGAACAGAGAAGTGCCTACAGGTTCTGTGATCGTAGATACTACTGACTCCGGTCAGAAGAAGGTTTATGTGACAGATGTCAATCAGGCAATCGAACTGTTGAATAAATACGATATTGATATTACAACTCAGGATGTACCCGGAGACAATGTATTTCTGACAACCTTACTTCCGGTTCTTCTCACAGGTGCCCTTGTGATCTTTCTGATCATGATGATGAACCGCCAGATGGCAGGTGGCGGTGGCGGCGGAAATGCCAAGATGATGAATTTCGGCAAGAGCCGCGCAAGAATGTCATCTCCGGATGATAATAAGAAAGTTACTTTTGACAAGGTAGCAGGTCTGCAGGAGGAGAAGGAAGATCTGGTAGAGGTGGTAGATTTCCTGAAATCTCCACAGAAATATACAAAAGTAGGCGCAAGGATTCCGAAAGGTGTGCTGCTTGTAGGCCCTCCCGGAACTGGTAAGACACTTCTGGCAAAGGCAGTGGCAGGAGAAGCGGGAGTTCCGTTTTTCTCCATTTCCGGTTCTGACTTTGTGGAAATGTTTGTCGGTGTAGGTGCATCACGTGTGCGTGATCTTTTTGAAGAAGGCAAACGCCATGCACCATGTATTATTTTCATTGATGAGATCGATGCGGTTGCAAGACAGCGTGGAACCGGTATGGGCGGCGGACATGATGAGAGAGAGCAGACACTGAACCAGCTTCTGGTAGAGATGGATGGCTTTGGTGTGAATGAGGGAATCATTGTGATGGCAGCGACTAACCGCGTGGATATCCTGGATCCTGCAATTTTGCGTCCGGGACGTTTTGACCGTAAGGTTGCAGTGGGACGTCCGGATGTGAAGGGAAGAGAGGAAATTCTCCGCGTTCATGCCAAGGACAAACCTCTTGGAGAGGATGTAAATCTGGCTCAGATTGCCAGAACAACAGCAGGATTTACAGGTGCAGATCTGGAGAATCTTCTGAATGAAGCTGCCATTGAAGCAGCGAGAAAGGGAAGAGGATTTATCCTTCAGTCTGATATCAAAGGTGCTTTTATCAAAGTAGGCATCGGTGCAGAAAAGAAGAGTAAGGTGATCTCTGAGAAAGAGAAAAAGATCACCGCGTATCATGAATCCGGACATGCGATCCTGTTTCATGTACTTCCGGATATGGATCCTGTCTACACGATTTCCATTATCCCGACAGGAATGGGAGCAGCAGGTTACACCATGCCTCTTCCGGATAATGATGAGATGTTTAATACCAAAGGAAAAATGCTTCAGGATATTATGACACTGTTAGGCGGGCGCATAGCAGAGGAAATTATCTTCGGAGATATTACGACTGGTGCATCCAATGACATCAAACGTGCAACTGCGACAGCCAGAAGTATGGTTATGAAATACGGAATGTCTGATAAACTTGGTCTTATCTGTTATGGTGATGACGATGACGAGGTATTTATCGGCAGAGACCTGGCTCATACCAGAAGCTACAGCGAGGATGTTGCCAAGTCCATTGATGAAGAAATCCGCCGTATTATCAGTGAATGTCATGACCAGGCAAAGAAGATCATTCTGGAACATGAGGATGTTCTGCACAAGTGTGCAAGTCTTCTTCTCGAGAAGGAAAAGGTGCACAGAGACGAATTTGAAGCACTTTTTACAACAGAAAATCCGGAAACAGAAAACAACAGTATATAATGTATACAAAAAAGTGTGCCAAATTTTGTGAAGTTTGTGCACACTTTTCTCTTGCCTCATGGTATTATATAAACCGTAAAAACCCCCCAATACATTATATAGTTTTTGCTACACCCCATAAGAAGAAATACCTTCTCCAAAAAAGCCAGCTTATCCCGCTGGCTTTTTTACTGTCTTAAAATATCATTACTGTTCATGTTATTTTCAGCAATGAAATATCTGCTTCGCCGGAATCCGGCAGTCCGAAATACTGTGACAGAATGAATGGTTGTGTAGAATCACTGAATATCTAAATATTTTTGGGAAAAACAGATGGTTGTCAGATGGTTTATTTTAGGATAAAATAATAAAATGATAAATGACAGAGAGGACTGGACGGAAATGGAACATGAAAAAGCAGATATAAAAAAAAGAATGCAGTACATCCTGAATATGCGTCCTGTGTTTAATAAAGAGGCGCTTTTCAGTGACGGAACAGAATATTACAGAATACCTGCAGAACCAAAGGCAGGAGATACAGTAACGATCAAATTCCGTACCCAGAGAAATAATGTAGATTCTGTATATCTGGTAAGCCAGGAGCAGCGTGTGCAGATGGAGATTTGCGGGACAGAGAACGGATTTGATTATTATTCTGCCCAGGTGACGATTGGAGCGGATATCTTTCGTTATTATTTTGAGATACAGTATGGATGGGTAACCTGTTATTACAATAATCAGGGAGTCTGTATGAAACATGAGGGCAGGATGGATTTTGAGATTTATCCGGGCTTTGATACTCCAAAGTGGGCCAAAGGTGCGGTAATGTACCAGATTTATGTAGACCGTTTTCTTAACGGAGATCCTACCAATGATGTTGTGACCGGAGAATATCATTATATTGGAGATAAGAGTGTACAGGTAGAACAGTGGAATAAGATTCCGGCAGTGATGGGTGTGCGTGAATTTTACGGCGGTGACCTGCAGGGAATTATGAACAAACTGGATTATCTGCAGGATCTGGGAGTCGAGGTTATTTATTTAAATCCGATTTTTGTTTCTCCAAGTAATCATAAGTATGACTGTCAGGATTATGATTATGTGGATCCACATTACGGCAGGATTGTAGAAGATTGTAATGAGGGAATCCTTCTTGGAGATGACGATGATAATTCCCATGCATGGAAATATATCAAACGTGTGACAGATAAGAAGAATCTGGAAGCAAGTAATGAGCTTTTTGCGAAACTGACAGCAGAGATCCACAGAAGAGGAATGAAGATCATTCTGGATGGTGTGTTCAATCACTGCGGTTCTTTTAATAAGTGGATGGACAGAGAACGTATTTATGAGAATCAGGAAGGATATCCGAAAGGAGCTTATGTTTCTGCGGACAGTCCCTATCGTAATTTCTTTTCCTTTAATGATCCTAATGCATGGCCATATAACACCTCCTATGATGGATGGTGGGCACACGATACACTGCCTAAATTAAATTATGAGGGTTCCAGAGAACTTTATGATTATATTCTTCGTGTTGGACAGAAATGGGTATCTGCTCCTTATAATGTAGACGGTTGGAGACTGGATGTGGCGGCGGATCTGGGACACAGCAATGATTTTAACCATCAGTTCTGGAAAGATTTCCGGAAGGCAGTGAAAGCTGCCAATCCAAATGCCATTATCCTGGCAGAGCATTACGGTAATCCGGAAGGCTGGCTGAAAGGTGATGAATGGGATACAGTCATGAACTATGACGCATTTATGGAGCCGCTGACCTGGTTCCTGACAGGTATGGAGAAGCACAGTGACGAGTATCGTGAAGACCTGTTAGGAAACAGTGAGGCTTTTATCGGAGCTATGAAAACGCACATGAGAGCGCTTCATATGTCTGCACTTCAGACAGCCATGAATGAATTGTCAAATCATGACCATTCCAGATTCCTGACCAGAACCAATCACAGGGTAGGACGAATTTCCTATGCAGGTCCGGAGGCGGCATCTGAGGGAGTAAATCCGGCAGTTATGCGTGAGGCGGTTACCATCCAGATGACCTGGCCGGGCGCACCGACTGTATATTACGGAGATGAGGCAGGACTCTGTGGATTCACAGATCCGGATAACAGACGTACTTATCCCTGGGGACGTGAGGATTATCAGATGATCGACTTCCACAGGGTAATGATCCGTATCCATAAGAAATATGAAGTGTTAAAAACGGGATCACTGGGATTTCTCTGGAATGATTATCAGGGACTTTGTTATGCGAGATTTTCTCATGATGAACAGATAATTGTGATCGTAAATAATCAGGAAGAAGGCAGGGAAGTGGAGATACGGTTAGAACAGGCAGGAATCAGCCGTCTGGAAGATACAAAGCTGAAACGTGTTGTCATGACATCTGCAGTGGGATTTACGGAAGAATGTAAAGAATACACAGCAGCAGCCGGAATTCTGAAGATCACAATGCCGGCATTTGGCGCAGTGGTCTTACATCATAAAAATTAACAAAATGCGAAGCGGATGATCTTATCCGCCTGACCCGGACGGCAGCCTCTTGCGGAAGAAGGGGCTGCCGCTTTATAATATAACAAAAAAAGATCCGAGACAAATGTCTGAACCTTTTGATGGATGGAGAAGGATTCGAACCTTCGAAAGCGTTGCTAACAGATTTACAGTCTGCCCCCTTTGGCCACTCGGGAATCCATCCTTAAACCGAAACTTATTATATATGAAATATTTAAATAATGCAAGCACTTTTTTATAAATTGCAGAAAATTATTATATATTGTGTATTGCCGGACTTTTTTGCATATCTTCCGGGGAATTTTGTTTGTCATTTTTTTGGCAAAAGAGTAGACGAAAAAGCAGAAATCTGGTAATATAACCATATCTGGATATAGATGTAATTCCATATCGGAGATTGATTAGGGTAACTGAGAATGAACACAGTTACTACAGATTAGGAGGAATTTATCATGTTAGTAAATGCAACAGAAATGCTGAAAAAAGCAAAAGCAGGTCATTATGCAGTTGGACAGTTCAACATCAACAACCTTGAGTGGACAAAGGCTATCCTTTTAACAGCTCAGGAACTGAACTCTCCTGTAATCCTTGGTGTATCCGAAGGTGCTGGTAAATATATGACAGGTTATAAAACAGTTGTTGGTATGGTTAACGGAATGATGGAAGAACTGAACATCACTGTTCCTGTAGCTCTTCATCTTGACCACGGCAGCTATGAAGGATGCTTAAAATGCGTTGAAGCAGGATTTTCATCCATCATGTTCGACGGATCTCATTACCCGATCGAAGAAAACGTTGCAAAAACTAAAGAACTGGTTAAGATCGTTGCTGAACACGGAATGTCTCTGGAAGCAGAAGTTGGTTCCATCGGTGGTGAAGAAGACGGTGTTGTAGGAATGGGCGAATGCGCAGATCCTCAGGAATGCAAGATGATCGCAGACCTTGGTATTGATTTCCTTGCAGCAGGTATCGGTAACATCCATGGAAAATATCCGGCTAACTGGAAAGGCTTAAGCTTTGAAACTCTGGATGCAATCCAGAAACTGACAGGAGAGATGCCTCTGGTACTTCACGGTGGCACAGGTATCCCGGCAGATATGATCAAGAAAGCTATCGACCTTGGCGTATCCAAGATCAATGTAAACACAGAATGCCAGCTTTCTTTCGCAGCAGCTACACGTAAATACATCGAAGAAGGAAAAGATCAGCAGGGTAAAGGATACGATCCGCGTAAACTTCTTGCACCTGGCTTCGAAGCAATCAAAGCTACTGTTAAGGAAAAAATGGAATTATTCGGATCAGTTAACAAAGCCTGATGATAACCTCATAAGTAAAAAATCCCGCATCCTTGTGATGTGGGATTTTTTTATGGACTCAAAAACCTGATGGGCTACGACAACCGAATTCGGACAAAATATACCGCAAAGTGGGGCGTGCAGATTGCAGGAATGATTTTTCAGACACGCTCTAAAGTAACAGGCGGTTGCTATCTGGAATGAATTTTGGCTACGTTACTGAGAACGGAGTGAACAGTAACAACAGGCGAACTGCATTTTACAAATTGATTTTTATCTCTCTATATAATAAAATAATTGCAGATATCTAAAATAAGGTGAAAGGAAGTAGCAGAACAAAGGATGGAACAGAAAAAAGCCTTAAATAGAAAGAAGCTGAAAGTGATTCTTGTAATATGTATCGTGATGATCGTGGCAGCGGGAATCGGTCTGGCTGTTTACATACATCATGTGGATACTGTCACACTGGGAAGGAAAGTGAGTGTGTACAGGTTGGATGTATCGAAGCTTACTGTGGAAGAAGCGCAGCAGAAAATATCTGAAGCATTTCAGAATAAAACAATAACATTTCATGAAGATGGAAAGGATGTTTATAATGTTTCAATGGAACAACTGGGATACAGTCTGGATCAGGACATTCTGAAAAGTGCACTGGAAACATTGAAACAGGAGAGAAGCGGGACATTTAAACTTTTTGCATCACAGAGAGATTATAAGATTGATTATCAGATCATCAGAGATGAAGCGCAGGAACAGGCAGCATTGTCTGCGGATCATTTTGATGAAAAAGACAGAACAGAACCTACGGATGCACATATCCGATATAGTAAAAAGAAACAGAAATATGTGTTGGTGAAACAGGTTTCCGGAAATCAGATTGATGAAAACAGGCTATTAAGCTATGTGGAGGAAACTCTGGATAAAGATTTCGAAACAGAATTGCTTACATCTGATGTAAAGATGGAATTAAACGAGGAAGTTTACCGGCAGCCGGATATTGAAGAATCAGGTGAAATGAAGCAGAAGGTGAAGAAGTTAAACAGCCTGTTGAAAAAATACCGCAGTACAACAGTTTCTTATCTGTTTGGTGAGGAAACGCAGGTGCTGGATTCAGACACGATCAGTTCCTGGCTGCAGATTAAAAATAGTGGTATAAGCATTGATAAGGATGCGGCTGCAGATTACATATCGAATATGGCAAATAAATATAATACTATTTATGTGCCGCGTACTTTTCATACATCGCTGGGAACGGATGTTACGGTTTCTGATAATGAATATGGATACAGGATCGATCAGGATGCAGAGCTGACACAGCTTCTTGAAGATCTTAAAAGTGGTGAAAATGTATCCAGAGAGCCGGTGTACAGCAGCAGTGGCATGAAGAGAAACGGAACAGATGACCTGGCAGGCAGTTATATAGAAGTCAGTCTTGATTCACAGCATTTATGGCTGTATAAAGATGGTGCACTGGTTACGGAAACAGATATTGTCAGCGGTGCACCCACACCGGAGCGTGAGACTTACAGAGGGGCATGGCCGATTGCATATAAGGCAAGTCCGTTTACGTTAAGCAGTGAAGAATATGGATATGCGGAAACGGTAAAATACTGGATGCCGTTTGTTTATGGACAAGGACTTCATGATGCGTCATGGCAGTCTGCATTTGGCGGAAACCGATATAAGACAGGACATGGAAGTCACGGCTGTATCAATCTGCCGGAAGATCAGGCGGCATTGATATATAATACAATCGATGGAGGATATCCTATTATTATTTATTAAAGATATATAGGATGGATTTTATCTATCTGATTAAAGAGAAAGAATAGAAGAGGTATAAAAATATGGAATTTCAGAATCTGATAGAAAAGAGACGGAGTGTTCGTAAATATGTAGAGAGAAATACGGTGACGAAAGATGAAATTTTGAGTATGATAAAAGCAGCTCAGGAGGCGCCTTCATGGAAGAACTCTCAAACAGGACGTTATTACTGTATTATGGACGAAAAGAATGTGGAACAGTTCAGACGGGAATGTCTGCCGGAAATGAATGCAGGGAAATGTGAGAATGCAGTGTTGCTGGTTAGTACTTTCGTACATAACAGAGCAGGTTTTCAGAAAGATGGAACAGCGGATAATGAAATTGGAAATGGATGGGGATGTTATGATCTTGGGCTGCAGAATGAGAACCTGATATTAAAGGCTGAAGAACTGGGATATGGAACTCTTATTATGGGGATCAGGGATGCGGATAAGATCAGAGAATTTTGTTCTGTTCCGGAGACGGAGACTGTTGTTGGGGTAATTGCGGTAGGAGTCCCGGGGGAAGAGCCTGGACGGCCGAAAAGGAAAGATACAGAAGAGATAGTGAAGTTTTTGTAAGATCAGTTAAAGGGGGATGTGGCACCAAACAATTCTTTTCGGATTGGTTTTGGGTCTTAAGAAAAGCTAAGGCTGGGAAGTCTGCTAAAAGGAGGACGCAGCCCCAAACAATTTTATTCGGCTCGGTTTCGGGCCTTAAGAAAAGCTAAGGCTGGGAAGTCTGCTAAAAGGGGGACGCAGTCCCAAACAATT
>NZ_JBWJVQ010000271.1:0-10749 GCF_056339875.1 Blautia sp. ZXY-1-C6 | reverse complement strand
TCTCTCTCTCTCTCTCTCTCTCTCTCTCTCTCTCTCTCTCTCTCTCTCTCTCTCTCTCTCTCTCTCTCTCTCTCTCTCTCTCTCTCTCTCTCTCTCTCTCTCTCTCTCTCTCTCTCTCTCTCTCTCTCTCTCTCTCTCTCTCTCTCTCTCTCTCTCTCTCTCTCTCTCTCTCTCTCTCTCTCTCTCTCTCTCTCTCTCTCTCTCTCTCTCTCTCTCTCTCTCTCTCTCTCTCTCTCTCTCTCTCTCTCTCTCTCTCTCTCTCTCTCTCTCTCTCTCTCTCTCTCTCTCTCTCTCTCTCTCTCTCTCTCTCTCTCTCTCTCTCTCTCTCTCTCTCTCTCTCTCTCTCTCTCTCTCTCTCTCTCTCTCTCTCTCTCTCTCTCTCTCTCTCTCTCTCTCTCTCTCTCTCTCTCTCTCTCTCTCTCTCTCTCTCTCTCTCTCTCTCTCTCTCTCTCTCTCTCTCTCTCTCTCTCTCTCTCTCTCTCTCTCTCTCTCTCTCTCTCTCTCTCTCTCTCTCTCTCTCTCTCTCTCTCTCTCTCTCTCTCTCTCTCTCTCTCTCTCTCTCTCTCTCTCTCTCTCTCTCTCTCTCTCTCTCTCTCTCTCTCTCTCTCTCTCTCTCTCTCTCTCTCTCTCTCTCTCTCTCTCTCTCTCTCTCTCTCTCTCTCTCTCTCTCTCTCTCTCTCTCTCTCTCTCTCTCTCTCTCTCTCTCTCTCTCTCTCTCTCTCTCTCTCTCTCTCTCTCTCTCTCTCTCTCTCTCTCTCTCTCTCTCTCTCTCTCTCTCTCTCTCTCTCTCTCTCTCTCTCTCTCTCTCTCTCTCTCTCTCTCTCTCTCTCTCTCTCTCTCTCTCTCTCTCTCTCTCTCTCTCTCTCTCTCTCTCTCTCTCTCTCTCTCTCTCTCTCTCTCTCTCTCTCTCTCTCTCTCTCTCTCTCTCTCTCTCTCTCTCTCTCTCTCTCTCTCTCTCTCTCTCTCTCTCTCTCTCTCTCTCTCTCTCTCTCTCTCTCTCTCTCTCTCTCTCTCTCTCTCTCTCTCTCTCTCTCTCTCTCTCTCTCTCTCTCTCTCTCTCTCTCTCTCTCTCTCTCTCTCTCTCTCTCTCTCTCTCTCTCTCTCTCTCTCTCTCTCTCTCTCTCTCTCTCTCTCTCTCTCTCTCTCTCTCTCTCTCTCTCTCTCTCTCTCTCTCTCTCTCTCTCTCTCTCTCTCTCTCTCTCTCTCTCTCTCTTCTCTCTCTCTCTCTCTCTCTCTCTCTCTCTCTCTCTCTCTCTCTCTCTCTCTCTCTCTCTCTCTCTCTCTCTCTCTCTCTCTCTCTCTCTCTCTCTCTCTCTCTCTCTCTCTCTCTCTCTCTCTCTCTCTCTCTCTCTCTCTCTCTCTCTCTCTCTCTCTCTCTCTCTCTCTCTCTCTCTCTCTCTCTCTCTCTCTCTCTCTCTCTCTCTCTCTCTCTCTCTCTCTCTCTCTCTCTCTCTCTCTCTCTCTCTCTCTCTCTCTCTCTCTCTCTCTCTCTCTCTCTCTCTCTCTCTCTCTCTCTCTCTCTCTCTCTCTCTCTCTCTCTCTCTCTCTCTCTGTACCGGTATTTTTGCATTAATAATAGTCGACCTGATAAGAGGAATCATCCTCGTTACCGTCACCGTTGTCATCGCTTCCGCCGGTATTATCAGTACCATCGTCACCGCTGTTACCGTTGTCATCAGTATTGTTACTGTCACCACTGTTGTCGGTATCTCCATTATCAGAGTTTTCGCTGTTATCAGTGTCAGTGGTGTTGTCAGTCTGATCAGAGGAATCTGTATCATAATTATAGTCATAATCATCACTGTCATAGAAATGCTGGTCACAGTATTCAGTAGGCATGGTACCTACGTCAAAGTATTCAGTGATCACCGGACAGCCGGCTCTTGGAAGAAGTCCGGTTTCCTCGCAGACACTTAACTTTTCTACACTTGCAGGCTTCTCGAATTCTTTGGAAGGAAGTCCCTCATGGATACGGGTCATAACTTTTTTCCATAAAGCTTTGTGGAAGTTACGCGCATAATCAGGTAATTTCTCATTGTTGTCATAACCGGACCATACTGCGCATGTATAATATGGTGTATAACCCACAAACCACAAGTCGTTATAGGCTTCGGTTGTACCTGTTTTTCCGGCAACAGGCATATTGTCAAGCTGGCAGGCTGTACCTGTACCCTGTTTTACAACATCCTCCATTGCACTGGTGAGAAGAAAAGCAGTACTTTCTTTGATTACGGAACGTTCGGCAGCAGTATTCTCGATCAGGACGTTTCCATTGTGATCCAGGATTTTTGTATAATAAATCGGTTTGATGTAGTTTCCACCGTTTGCGATGGCTGCATAGGATGCACACAGTTCAACATTTGTGACACCGCGGGTGATGCCGCCAAGCGCAGTGGCAAGGTTTGCATCGCTCCATACATTACCATTGGCATCTTTGTCAGCCTCTGTTCCATGAGCAAGGGTTGTAAAACCAAAGTTGTCCAGATATTTCAATCCAAGCTCAGGAGTTACTTTTTCCAGACACTTGACGGCTACAACGTTAATGGAATTCTGGATCGCAGTACGGATCGTGGTTGTTCCGTTGTAAGAACGGGTTGCGTTGTTTACAGGGGAACCATCCGGATATTCATAAGGTTCGTCTTCAAATGTTGTTGCAAGAGTCATGCCTTTTTCATTTAAAGCAGGTGCATAAGTGGACACGATCTTAAAGGTAGAACCAGGCTGTCTGGTAGTGTCCGTTGCCCGGTTCAGTGTAAGACTTGCCGTTTTCTCTCCACGACCACCGATCAGAGCTTTTACATAGCCGGTATGCTGGTCGATCACACTCATGGAAGACTGTGGCTGAGGTGCGAAATTGACACGCTCTGCAAGAACTTTACTTCCGTTGGCGAGTATGCTTGCCTTATATTTGTCTACATAAGTCTGTCCATCTTCCGGGGAATCGAACAGAAGATCGAAATCGGGATCCTCATTCTGAAAATAAAGCTGCAGCATTTCCTTACTGTAGTTTACCTGATTTCCATCAGGATCGGTAACCGTCAGGGCATAGTCAAGTTCATACTGGACAGTGTCCGGATAATTGGAAGGATCTGCATATTCCTCATCCAGGATATTCTGGATTTTGGAATCCTGTGTTGTATATACTTTAAGTCCGCCGCTGTAGAGAAGATTGGTTGCCTGTTTTTTGGTGTAACCTTTGATATTCATCAGGTCGTTGATGATCTGATCTGTCAGTTCATCTTCAAAATATGTGTAAACAGTATTATCAGTGCTGGAGTTCTTTTCCTGAGCGGCCTGGATACGGGAATAAATATCATCTGCAAGAGCTTCATCATACTGATCCTGAGTAATATAGTTCTGATCCAGCATATGCTGGAGAACTTCCTTGCGTCTCTTCCTGTTGCTGTCAGGATTGATGATCGGGTTAAATTTCGTCGGGTTCTGTGTGATGCCTGCCAGAGTTGCACATTCAGAAAGATTCAGATCCCATACATCCTTGTCAAAATACTGTCGTGCGGCAGCCTGTACACCGTAGGAACCGGCACCCAGGTTAATTGTGTTCAGGTAATTCTCAAGAATGGTGTCTTTATCAGTTTTTTTCTCAACCTGGACAGCAAGGTACTGTTCCTGGATTTTTCGCGTAAATCTTTCCAGCTGAGTAGATTCACTGGTCCAGTTGGTAAATACGTTATTCTTAAGAAGCTGCTGTGTGATCGTACTGGCACCTTCTGAGAAATCTCCGGTAGTGAGAGCTTTCATTCCGGCACGAAGAATACCTTTTACGTCAATACCGTTATGTTCATAGAAACGTTCATCCTCAATTGCGACAACTGCATGCTGCAGATCAACAGGTATCTGCTCGAGAGTGACAGGCAGTCGGTTGGAATCCGGAGCAGCCAGTTTACGGATCTGATTCCCTGCATCATCGTAGAGAAAGGTTGCATAGCCAAGTGGCATAATATCAATATCATCAACATCAGGAGCAGTATCAATTACACCCCTGAATGACCCCACACCCAGACAGGTTACTGCGATGCAGAGTGCTATCAGTGATACGAACAGGACTCTGATGAAAGAAACTCTGGCGCGCTTTCCCATCATGGAAGAACGGGAGATCAGTGCCGTCCGTTTCTTTGCAGTCGACTTTTTACCGTAGTTCATGTTAAACCTCCTTTATAATCCGTTCTATTATATCAAATAAGAATAAGTAAATAAAGCAGAAAAATAAAAATTCACAATTGCTTTTGGATCTTTTTAATGGTTATTGTGTTTTTTTACAGGATTAGTATACACTGTGCTGGCACATTTTTGTAATTCATGGTACACTGAGTCAATAAGAGAACGGAAAGAGGAGTATGAGAAATGCTTGAGAAATATAAGACAGTTTACGAGGGCGGGGAAGGCGAGATCGTGGAAAAGAAATCCAGATTTATTGCTACAGTGCGTCCTGTACAGACCGAAGAGGAGGCACTGGCCTTTATAGAGGAAATGAAGAAGAAATATTGGGATGCCAGACATAACTGCTATGTATATTCGGTGGGAAAGAACAGGGAATATACCAGATGCAGTGACGATGGTGAGCCGTCAGGCACTGCGGGAAGACCAATGCTGGATGTAATCCTGGGGGAAGATATTTATAATGTGGCAGCAGTAGTTACCAGATATTTTGGAGGGATACTTCTTGGAACAGGAGGTCTTGTCAGAGCATATTCCAGGAGTCTGCAGGAAGGTCTTGCCGCCAGCACAGTGATTGAGAAAACCTACGGAATTTCTATGGAAGTAGTTACGGATTATACCGGGATAGGCAAGATCCAGTATATTGCCGGAGAACAGAAATTACCGATCCTTGATTCTGAATACACTGACAGGGTAGTTCTGCATTTGTTGGTTCCGGCGGATCAGATTGCATTTGTAGAAAAAGCAATCACCGAGGGAACAAATGGAAGAGCGAAGATGAAGAAAGAGAAAGATCTTTACTATTCAGTGATTGACGGTGAAGTGAAAGTATTTACGGACTGATAAAATATGCCCCATGCAGCCTGAAAACTGCATGGGGCATAAACAGTCAGCGAATCAGCATTTCTCCGGTTCCGGATAATCAACACCGAAAGTTTCTACTGTCATGGATTTGATTTTCTGCTCGTCAAGCGGACGGTCGCTGTAATCGGTATCTTCTTCTGCAATACGGTTTACAACATCCATTCCTTCAGTGATCTTGCCGAATGCAGCATAAGCACCGTCAAGATGCGGAGCATCTTTGTGCATGATAAAGAACTGGCTTCCTGCTGAGTTTGGATGCATGGCGCGTGCCATGGAAAGAACACCTGCAGTATGTTTCAGATCATTTTTAAATCTGTTCTGAGTGAATTCACCCTTAATGCTGTATCCCGGACCGCCCATACCTGTTCCGTCCGGGCATCCTCCCTGGATCATGAAACCGTTGATCACACGATGGAAAATAAGTCCGTCATAGAAGCCTTTTTTTACAAGACTGATAAAGTTATTAACTGTATTCGGTGCAATCTCAGGATATAATTCTGCTTTCATCACATCGCCATTATCCATGGTAATTGTAACTATCGGATTTGCCATAGTTTCAAGTCTCCTTTTCAAAAAGTATTGTATTTCGCTGTTCGCTCTATTATAATATGCAAAGAACAATTCTGCAAGAAAAAGGTGGAAAAGATGATTATAGAGACAAAAACACCACAGGAAACATTTGAGGTGGGAAAGAAGATCGGAGAGAATGCGAAACCGGGTCAGATTTATACTCTGACAGGTGATCTTGGAGTTGGAAAAACCGTATTTACCCAGGGAGTTGCGGCAGGGCTTGGGATCACAGAGCCTATCTGCAGCCCGACATTCACGATCATTCAGGAATACGAAAGCGGACGTCTTCCTTTATTTCATTTTGATGTTTACCGTATCGGTGACATTGAGGAAATGGAAGAAATCGGATATGACGATTATTTCTTCGGACAGGGAATCTGTCTGATCGAATGGGCTGATCTGATTGAAGAAATCCTTCCGGAAAAGCTGATCAAAGTAACCATAGAGAAAGATCTGGAGAAAGGCTTTGATTATAGAAGGATTACAGTGATTGGTCCGGAGAACAGTTAGGAGGTAGAAATGAAAATTTTAGCTTTGGACAGCTCAGGAATTGTTGCATCTGTAGCAGTTGTGGAAGATGATACATTACTGGCTGAGTATACTGTAAATTATAAGAAAACACATTCTCAGACTTTGCTTCCGATGTTAGATGAGATTGTGAAGATGACGGAACTGGAACTGGAATCCGTAGATGCTATTGCAGTGGCAGCGGGACCGGGATCCTTTACAGGACTCCGTATCGGCTCGGCAACAGTCAAAGGCCTGGGACTTGCCCTGAAGAAACCATTGGTAGCAGTACCGACAGTAGATGCACTGGCATATAATCTTTATGATGCACAGGGATTGATCTGTCCGATCATGGATGCCAGAAGAAAGCAGGTATATACAGGGATTTACAGATTTGAAGAGCATCAGCTTATGACTTTGAAAGAACAGTGGGCAGCACCGATCGAGGAATTGCTGGAAGAACTGAATCAGAGAGGAGAGATGGTCACATTTTTGGGAGACGGTGTACCTGTATTTCGTGAACTGATCGCAGAGAAACTGCAGGTTCCGTATTCTTTTGCACCGGCTCATGTAAATAAACAGAGAGCAGCGGCAGTGGCAGCTCTTGGCAGTATTTATTATAAAGAAGGACGCACAGAGACTGCTATGGAACATATCCCGGAATATCTCCGCGTTTCCCAGGCAGAGCGTGAGCGTGCAGAGAGAGAAAAAGAGCAGAAACCGGCAGGTACAAAAATATGATCCTGCGGGAAATGCTTGTGGATGACCTGGATCAGGTAATGGAGATTGAGCAGGATCTTTTTCATGTGCCATGGACAAAAGAAGGTTTTTTTACTTTTCTGACCAGGGATGATGCCATGTTTCTGGTGGTGGAAGAGAAAGAAAAGATTCTGGGTTACTGCGGTCTTCTTATGGTTCTGGATGAGGGAGATATTACCAATGTGGCTGTGCGCAGGGACAGACAAAAAGAAGGAATTGGCGCTTTTCTGATGCAGAGCCTGATCCGCCTTGCAGCAGAGAGGGAGGTTACGACAATCCATCTGGAAGTACGTGTGGGAAATGAGACTGCAATTCGTCTCTATGAACGTATGGGATTTACCGGAGATGGAATACGTAAGGCATATTACAGTGATCCTGTGGAGGATGCGCTGCTTATGACCAGACATCCCGAATGAAAAAGAAATGAAAGCAGAAAAAATCAGCAGCCGGACCATACACCTTTTAAGGGAATTGCCGGAAGCTGGAAAATAGAGGGAATATATGTTAGATGTATGTTTAGTTGGAACCGGTGGAATGATGCCTCTGCCTCGCAGATGGTTGACTGCGCTTATGACAAGATATAACGGGAGCAGTCTGCTCATTGACTGTGGTGAAGGTACTCAGGTAGCAATTAAGGAGAAGGGATGGAGCTTTAAACCTATTGATGTGATTTGCTTTACTCATTATCATGGAGATCATATCAGTGGGCTTCCGGGACTTCTTCTTACTATGGGAAATGCAGACCGCACAGAACCATTGACTCTGGTAGGTCCCAAAGGTCTGGAGAGAGTGGTCAATGCACTTCGCGTCATTGCACCGGAGCTTCCGTTTGAAATTAAATTTATTGAGATTACACAGCCGGAGCAGGTCATTGAATTAAATGGCTATCGTATTACGGCTTTTAAAGTGAACCACAATGTACTCTGTTATGGCTATACCCTTGAGATTCTCCGCCAGGGAAAATTCTCGGCTGAGAGAGCGAAAGAGCAGGATATTCCACTGAAATACTGGAATCCGCTCCAGAAAGGGCAGACCATCGAAGCAGACGGTATTACCTATACACCGGAGATGGTACTTGGACCTGCGAGAAAAGGAATCAGGCTTACTTATACAACAGATACCAGACCAACAGAATCTATCCTGCGAAATGCAAAGGAATCGGATCTGTTTATCTGTGAAGGAATGTACGGAGAAGATGACAAAGCAGACAAAGCACGCGGATACAAGCATATGACTTTCCGTGAGGCGGCGGTTTTGGCCCGTGATGCCCGGGTAAAGGAGATGTGGCTGACACATTACAGTCCGTCTCTGGTCAGACCGGATGAGTTTATGGATAAAGTTCGTGAAATTTTTCCAAATGCATATCCGGGAAAAGACGGAAAGAGTCTGGAATTGAATTTTGAGGAATAATATGTCACTGAAACTGATTATGAACAAGTAGTAAAACGGATGACTTATCCGTCGGATATATGAGGAACAGAAAATGAAAGATACATTAATTCTTGCAATTGAGAGTTCCTGTGATGAGACTGCAGCTTCTGTTGTCAAAAACGGAAGAACTATTCTGTCAAATGTGATCTCTTCACAGATCGCTCTTCATACTTTATACGGTGGGGTAGTTCCGGAAATTGCTTCCCGTAAACATATTGAAAAGATTAACCAGGTAATTGAACAGGCACTGGCAGATGCAGATGTAACTCTTGATGATCTGGATGCAATTGGTGTCACTTATGGTCCGGGACTTGTAGGTGCACTTCTTGTGGGTGTTGCTGAGGCGAAGGCAATTGCTTATGCAAAGAAGCTTCCACTGGTAGGGGTCCACCATATTGAGGGCCATGTGTCAGCAAATTATATTGAACATCCGGATCTTGAACCTCCATTTTTATGTCTGATCGTGTCAGGAGGACATACACACCTTGTGATCGTTAAGGATTATGGAGAATTTGAAATCCTGGGACGTACCCGTGATGATGCTGCAGGCGAAGCTTTTGACAAAGTTGCAAGAGCTATCGGACTGGGATATCCGGGAGGACCAAAGGTAGACAAGCTCTCTAAAGAGGGAAATCCCAATGCAATTGAGTTTCCAAAAGCTAAAATTGGAGATTGTCCGTACGATTTCAGCTTCAGTGGTGTAAAATCAGCAGTGTTGAATTATATTAATCATGCGCAGATGACCGGAGAAGAGATAAACAGAGCAGATCTGGCAGCATCTTTCCAGAAAGCGGTAGTTGATGTGCTGGTGGAGCATACAATGCTTGCAGCCAAAGATTATGGGATGACTAAGATTGCAATTGCAGGCGGAGTGGCTTCGAATGGAACGTTAAGAGCGGCAATGGAAGAAGCATGTAAGAAAAATAATTACAGTTTTTATCGGCCGTCACCGATCTTCTGTACAGACAATGCAGCAATGATCGGAGTAGCTGCTTATTATGAATATATTAAAGGTACACGTCATGGCTGGGATCTGAATGCTGTGCCGAATCTTAAACTGGGAGAGCGTTGAGATGTCAGAAAGAAATACGGCCATTGTTCTGGCGGCAGGGCAGGGAAAAAGAATGCACAGTAAAGTACAGAAGCAGTTTCTGGAGATACAGGGATACCCGGTTCTGTATTATTCCCTGCGCTGTTTTCAGGAAAGTCCGCTGATTCAGGATATTATTCTTGTGACAGGAGAGGAATCTATCTCCTACTGTAAAGAAGAAATCGTGCAAAAATATGGATTTACAAAGGTATCGGCAGTAATCCCGGGAGGAAAAGAACGCTATGATTCTGTCTATGCAGGTCTTTGTGAATGCAGAGACTGTGAATATGTATTGATCCATGACGGTGCAAGACCTTTTGTGACAGAAGAAATTCTTAAACGTGGTCTGCAGAAAGTGAAGGAAACAGGTGCATGTGTGATTGGTATGCCTTCTAAAGATACAGTCAAACTTTCTGATGAAGAGGGATATGTAAAAGAAACTCCAAACAGAAAGTGTGTGTGGACAATTCAGACCCCGCAGATTTTTTTGTATTCACTGATACGTGAGGCTCATGACAGCATTCGTCAGAAAGATATGAGCAAAATTACAGATGATGCCATGGTAGTAGAGCAGGAGACAGGGGCAAAGGTTGCTCTGGCAGAGGGATCTTATCAGAATATTAAGATCACAACACCGGAGGATCTTGATATCGCGGAAGCATTTTTGAAACATTAAAGAATGTTTGGTGATTGAAAAATGCTGTATTTTAGCGGGCTTTATGGGAAATCTGGGAAGATAAAAATAAAAATTGAAAAAAATGTAAAAAAGTTGTTGACAGATGCGGGTATTGATGATAGAATATCACTTGCGTCGGCGGTGAGAACACAACGAACGCAGTCAACAACATATGGAGAGATATCGAAGTGGTCATAACGAGGCGGTCTTGAAAACCGTTTGTCCGCAAGGGCGCGTGGGTTCGAATCCCACTCTCTCCGCTTGCCAAGTCACTTAAAAAGTTTTGAAAAAAGTACTTGACAAACAAATGAAAAGTGCGATATAATGCACAAGGTTCTTTGGTGAAAACGAAGAGAACTAAATAAAGACACGAGAGTGTGAAGAAAGTCGTTTCTGTGAAACGACGAATCTAGGGCAATTTGGAGAAGTACCCAAGCTGGCCGAAGGGGCTCCCCTGGAAAGGGAGTAGGTCGTTAATAGCGGCGCGAGGGTTCAAATCCCTCCTTCTCCGTTCTTTCTTGAAAAAAAGAAAGTAAAAAAGTTCTTGACAAAGCGAAAGAGTTATGATAAACTCGAAAAGCTGTTGAAAAGAACAAATGTTGAAGAAGTTTGAAAAACTTATTAAAAAGTTCTTGACAAACAGAAGACAACATGTTAAAATAGCAAAGCTGTCGCA
>NZ_JBWJVQ010000270.1:0-2549 GCF_056339875.1 Blautia sp. ZXY-1-C6 | reverse complement strand
TCAGATGTCTCCTCTGTCTCAGTATCTGTATTGTCATAAAATTCGTCATCAGAAGGATTTTCATTTCCTGTATGTACGCGGATTCCGTTCAGTTCAACTTCGCCTTCCATTGGGATCACAAGGCACTTGCGTCCGTCAATTATGCGTGTTTCCACAAGATCGGCACGTTCAGGATCTACGTGGACTACAACATCCGGGGTTTTGATCTCGAATCTTTTTGTATTGGTGATGTTGGAAGCAACCAGAGAGGATTTTTCCCCGGCTGTGATCTCGTATTGTTCATCAAATGACTGTAGTTTTTCATCTTCTACGCCGCATTCTTCAAAGAGGCGTTTTACCTCAGATTTGGTCAGAACTACAGGTTCCGGCTCATCCTTCTGTGATTCGATCAGGTCGTTTAATTTCTCGTGAATGCTTAATACAGTGTCATATCTGCAGTCGTCGCCCAGAGTATCTTCAACCAGTGCGTTAAAGGAATCACGCTGTCCTCCTGCAGAAAGAGGTGCTGTACATCCAAGCAGTTCATCGATAAAAATATCCCGAAGCTCGTTTGCATTTTTACTATAATAAAGGACACCATGGATGTCAGTGCTGCGGTCGTTAAACTGCGGGAAAAGGAAAGCAACATCCGGAAGTTCCACGATCCAGTCGCGGATACGGTCCTGGATGCTGTTGGTTTCGGCATTGTAGCAAAGACCTGCCTTAGAGAGTTTTACAGGACAGATACAGCACATGATGTGCTCATAAATCTCATCAGATGCATCAAACATTTCTGCACCGTCGGAAGACTTTCCGGGGATATCATATACTCCATGGATCAGGATGATGTAGTAGTTTTCGGGATAATCATAGTTTTCAATGATCTTATCGTAGAAACTTTCTACCAGTGCATCATCGGTCAGTTTGCTTTCTCTCAGTTTCATAAGAAAATGTTGAGTTCCGCCCTCCGTTTCCTGCTCGAGAGGAAATTCCATGTTCATCAGATTTTTTCCTATTGTTCCGGAAAGGGATTTGCGGAAAATTTCAAAGTATTTGAACATTTCTTCTTCTGATAAAGAGAGAAATGCTTCTTTCAGTTCGGTTTTTTTATTCTTTTCTCCGTCAACGTAACATCCGCAGATGCGGGTGAGAGAACAGTTCTCGGGAGTGAACTGTTTCTTGATTTCAGAAATTTCTTTTTTGTTCATATAGTTTTATACCTCATGTTAGTCTGTTCTTTATTATAGACCAGTTGTGATGCAGGGGCAAGGAAATTTGCCTGAAAATTATGGGAAATACAGGTGAGTTTTGGTAGATGTAGTGCTATAATATAGGAAGATATTGTTGCCTGACTGTGTTGCTGAGAACGTGGTGGACAGTAATGTTGCTTTGACAGTGATGAAAATAAATACAGGAGGATATGAGACATGAATGAAACAATAAAAAATCTTTTGGAGCGAAGAAGTGTACGTGGTTATAAAGAAGATCTGGTGCCGGAAGAAGTGTTGAATGAAATTCTTGAAGCAGGGGAATACGCACCAAGCGGAATGGGACAACAGGGTACACTTATGGTAGTAACACAGAATCCGGAACTTGTTGCGAAGCTTTCTAAAATGAATGCGGATGTGATGGGGACTGAGAGTGATCCGTTCTATGGGGCACCGACAGTTGTTGTGGTCTTTGCAGACAGTAATATGCCTACATGTGTGGAAAATGGAAGTCTGGTTATGGGAAATCTGATGAATGCTGCTCATGCCCTTGGGGTTGATTCCTGCTGGATTCATCGTGCAAGAGAGGTGTTTGCTTCTGAAGAAGGAAAGGCATTGAAGGCAGAGTGGGGTGTGCCGGAGTCTTATGTTGGAATTGGTCATTGTGTGCTTGGTTATCGCTCCGGGGAATATCCGAAAGCGAAAGCGAGAAAAGACGGATTTGTGATCAGGGTGTGATTGTAGTGTGGCGGCAGAGTGATTCCTGAAACAGGCTGGCAGGAAAGACATGAGAATGTTCGGGAAATCAAGTTGCCGGCACAGTAGCTGTGAGAGAGGGTTGCTGTTGAGTATATTTGATTTTAAGAGAAAGAAGTACAGAACGTTTCTGCAGGATTCTGAGACAGGTGAGGAGATTGCTGAGGAGTATGAGAAAGGCCGGGGAGTCTGGAAAAAGCATGATGTTCAGGATGGGAAAGGTTCGGAGATGAGAGAGAATCTGATAAGGAAGCATTATTGGTTTTCGGGGAGAGTGCAGGGAGTTGGATTTCGCTATCGGGCCTGTTATATTGCCAGTTCTTTGGGGGTTACCGGTTGGGTGAGAAATAACTGGGATGACCGCGTTGAGATGGAGGCGCAGGGGAGCAGGGAGCTGCTTGCGCAGATGGTGGAGATGTTGGGGCGGCAGAGGTTTATTGAGATTGAGGGGATTGAGGAAAGGGTGATTCCGGTGGAGGTTGAGAGTGGGTTTTATTCCAGATGAAAGGGACGCAAGCTCAAATCATTCTCTTCGGCTTGACTTCGGGTCTTAAGAAAAACTAAGCTCGGGAAGATCAGGTAAGAGGGACGCAAGCTCAAATCATT
>NZ_JBWJVQ010000269.1:0-7762 GCF_056339875.1 Blautia sp. ZXY-1-C6 | reverse complement strand
TATTTAAATTGTTTTTATCTTACGAACAATTATTCCCGACAGCTCATCTAATATAACACCGAAAAGCCACAATGTCAACAGTTAATTCCATAATTTGACAATCTTTTTATTTTCATGCCATATATGCCATAAAACAGGACTCTTTTCACTGCAAAATACTACATCATCCCCTTTCAGATATTCCAACAATATCTTCGTCACAACCGAGTTCATTGTTTTTACAAATGCCAACCCAATAATTCTGGATCTCCCCGGTTCAAGAGGTCTGCTCTCTACATCATTGGCAAACGCCTTCATAACCAGCTTCTGTGAGATCGTCACTCCCAGCCCATTTTTCACAAATGCCATAATAAGCGTATCATCACGAAAACTGTAAGAAGTCTTTGGCTCCTTCCCACATCTTTCCAATAAATGCAAAATATCATTATCACATCCCGGAGTCTCTATAATGAAAGGATACTCCAACAGTTCTTCCAGTCTCACACTTTTCTTTTCTGCAAGAGGATGATTTTTCTGCATCACAGCACAGAGAGGATCCTCACATAATGGATAAAACTTCAGATTATCTGCAACGATCGAAGACAGAAATCCGCAGTCCACCTGCCCATGTATGATCCAGTCTCTGATCTCATCATAATTTCCATCAAAGATCTGCACCTCAACCTGTGGATAATTTCTGTTAAAATAATGGATCACTTCCGGCATCCACATTGCAGTTACACTGGAAAAGCTTCCTATTCTGAGTTTTCCTTCTATTTTATGATTAATATTAAAAGCAGCCTGTCTAAGTTTATCTTTCTGATTTGTCATCTCCTGTATATAAGGCATCAGCATTCTTCCATTATCCGTCAGAGTTACACCTTTTTTAGCTCTTGCAAATAACTGTACTCCCAGTTCCTCCTCAAATCCGGCCATCATTTGACTGATTCCCGATTGTGTATAGTTTAGCGCCTCTGCTGCTTTCGAAAAACTTCCAGTCTCACATACCTTCAAAAAAATTTCATATCTGTCTCTGATTTCCTTCATTTACGATCCTTACTTCTTGTCTGTTTTTATCCATTACTTTTTTTAATGTATACTAGCAAAAACATTCATTTTACTTATATATTAACATATGTTATCGTACTTATGCAAACATAAATCATACAGGAGATTATCTATTATGGAAAGGAAATCAAATCATTTTTCAGGACAGCTCGGGTTTGTCCTTGCCGCAGCCGGCAGTGCTGTAGGAGTAGGCAATTTATGGAGATTCCCATATCTTGCAGCTAAAGATGGAGGCGGTCTGTTTTTAATCATTTATTTTATACTTGTACTTACATTTGGATTTACCCTGCTTACATCTGATATCGCAATCGGCCGCCGCACTCAGAAAAGTGCGATCGGTGCTTATGCTGAAATGAAGCCCAAGTGGAAATTCTTAGGCATTCTGACTTTTCTTGTACCTGTTCTTATTATGACTTATTACGCAGTGATCGGTGGATGGATCACCAAATATGCTGTAGTCTACCTGACAGGACAGGCAAAGGCTGCTGCAGCAGATGATTATTTTACTTCTTTTATCACATCCTCCACCTCACCTGTTATTTTTGCACTTATTTTCATGGGTGTAACTGCATTTATTGTATACAATGGTGTGCAGGATGGTATTGAAAAAGTATCCAAATGGATGATGCCGGTTCTTCTGGTACTCGTTGTCATCATCTCCATTTATTCCCTGACTCTGAAACATACAGATTCTTCCGGCCAGGTACATACCGGGATCCAGGGATTTCTTTATTACCTGACCCCAAATCTTGAGGGGCTTACTGTACAGCGATTTTTACAGATTTTACTGGATGCAATGAGTCAGCTGTTCTTCTCTCTCAGCGTGTCCATGGGAATCATGATCACCTACGGTTCTTATGTAAAACCTGATGTTAACTTAAACAAGGCTGTTAATCAGATTGAAATTTTTGACACAGGAGTGGCATTTCTTGCAGGTGCCATGATCATCCCTGCTGTATTCGTATTTTCCGGAACAGAAGGAATGGGAGCCGGTCCAAGCCTTATGTTTGTTTCTCTCCCAAAAGTCTTTGCAGCCATGGGAAAAGCAGGCATATTTGTAGGAATCCTCTTTTTCGTAACTGCTATTTTTGCAACACTGTCATCCTGCATCTCTGTGTTGGAATCCATCGTTGCAAACTGTATGGAAATCTTCCACACAGGCAGAAAAAAAACTGTTTCTGTTTTATCTGCAGTTTATCTTGCTGCTTCTGCGATCATTGCTTTGGGATACAGCATTTTCTATGTAGAAGTGGAACTGCCCAATGGCTCTACAGGACAGCTGCTTGATATTATGGATTACATCAGCAACAGTGTTATGATGCCATTTATCGCATTACTTTCCACCATCCTGATCGGATGGGTTATGACACCTGATTATGTCATTGATGAAATGGAACGAAACGGCAGCAGATTCCGCAGAAAAAAACTTTATCGAATCATGATCCGCTATGTTGCGCCGGTTATGATGTTTATCCTGTTTTTACAGTCAACAGGAGTTCTCTCATAAGCAAAAACTTAATATAACAAAAAAGGAATCTGTTTTCCTGGAAAAGTTTTGAAATAAATACCAGTAAAAACAGATTTCTTTTTTATTCAATCACTGACACTCATAAAAACAAATGAATTTATATGCCTGACCCCTGCAAAAATTCCTGCACTGCGCAAAGCGATCCCAGAATCTCTTCTGCGAGGGACTTCATCTCCTCCGTCACCTCCATCAGATCCGGCACCATGATCGGATGCATCCCTGCTGCATAAGCCGCCCTGATTCCATTATGAGAATCCTCAATCACATAACAATTCTCCGGTCTGGTCCCCAGTCGTCTGCAAGCCTCCAGAAAAATATCCGGTTCCGGCTTACTCCGTTCCACCATATCTCCCCCGACAATCTGATCAAAATATCCCAGCAGCCCGCCATCTGAAATCTCCGAACGCACCAGTACCTCCCGGGTAGAACTGGCAAGCCCAATCTTAAATCCCCTCATCTTCAGATATTTCAAAAGCTCCTCAACCCCCGGCTTCTTTGCCAGTTTGCCTCCGGAAGCATGACTGAAAAACACCTCTGCCATCTCCGCTTTATATTCCTCATACGGAAAATCTTCACCATAATGCTTCAGAAAAACCCCTTTACTTACAACACTGTTTGTTCCCAGACACTCATGACATGCCGCCTCAACTCCTGCGATTCCATGACGTTCTGCCACTTCTTTCCACGCTTGAAGCACAAGAATCTCTGAATCAAAAATCACTCCATCCATATCAAATATCACTGTATCAATCCCACTCGCCATAACTTTTGATCCTTTCCTCTTTCTCTCTGTCAGCAGACTTTCTCAGGCAAAAATATCTTTGACGACAGTCTGATCGACTTATTCAAACCATATATAAGCCAGTAGTCTGACAATCTATTTTTTCATAATATAACCAATCGCATCACGAATCTGCGACACATAAACCAAGTTGATCCCTTCCACTTTTCCAACAGAAGACCTACACACTTCCGGAAGCACAACTGTTCCAAATCCCAGTTTTTTCGCCTCCTGCACACGCTGGCCTGCCATATTCACTGCGCGGATTTCACCACTCAGACCAACCTCGCCAAATACCATCACATTATCAGGAATCACAATATCCTTCGCACTGGAAACAATCGCCAGACAGATCCCAAGGTCAATTGCCGGCTCTGTCATCTTCATTCCCCCTGCAATATTGACATAAGCATCCGATGCAGCCAGACGGAGTCCTACTTTCTTCTCAAGCACAGCCATAAGGAGATTCACTCTGTTAAAATCAGTTCCTACCGCTGTCCGCCTCGGAATACCGAAATTACTCTGGCACACAAGTGCCTGGATTTCAACCAGAATCGGCCGGGTTCCTTCCATAGAACACGCCACAACAGAACCCGACGCATCCTCCGGTCTGCCATTCAGCATATATTCCGACGGATTCTTCACCTCCTCAAGACCTGTATTACACATTTCAAAAACACCAATCTCATTCGTAGATCCAAAACGATTCTTCACCGCACGCAGGATACGATAAGAAGCATGCCGGTCGCCTTCAAAATAAAGCACCGTATCCACCATATGTTCCAGAACCCTCGGACCTGCCACATTTCCTTCTTTCGTCACATGACCTACAATAAAAATGGACACCCCCATTCCCTTTGCGATCTGCATAAGGATATTGGTAGATTCTCTCACCTGAGAGACACTTCCCGGTGCCGAACTTACATCTTCGTGAAACATAGTCTGAATGGAGTCGATCACAACCACATCCGGTTTTCTGCGCTCGATCACCTCACGTATCACTTCCAGGTTCGTCTCACATAAAAGCTGCATCTTATCCGTAAACTGCCCGATACGATTAGCTCTCAGCTTAATTTGTCTCAGAGATTCCTCGCCTGAAATATAAAGAACCGAAACCTGCTTCTCTGCCAGATTCCTGCACACCTGTAAAAGCAGCGTTGATTTTCCGATTCCCGGATCTCCTCCCACTAAAACAAGGGAGCCGGGGACGATACCGCCGCCCAGCACCCTGTCAAGTTCACCAATCTGAGTTGTCTGCCGTTCATCTTCTGACAGGCTAATGTCTTTAAGGATCACCGGTTCCTGCCTTTTTTCTGATGATTTCATTACTCCAGAAGAGGATGGCTTCTTTGTGGAAACTGTCTCTTCCACAAAGGTGTTCCAGGACTTGCATCCCGGGCACTGCCCCATCCATTTTGCGGATTCATATCCGCACTCCTGGCAAAAATATACCGTCTTTTTATTTTTCAGCATTTTACAATCTTTACTTCTACTCTTGCAGCATTGCCAAGTTCCACGCTAAAGGAAAGTTTACCGCCCAGGTTTGTTTTCATCTTACCTGTGCTTGCCTGTTCAATAAATACTTCATATTCTGTATCCGGCTCCATCTCCACTGTGATCTGTGCATCTTCCGGTCCCTCTACATGGAAATCCATCTGAGCTTCACTCTGTGTAAGATTAAATACTGCTGTTCCCGGAACTGATTCGTAAACGAACATTCCGTTTCTCTCGAGCTTGGTAATCTCCTTAAAAGTTTTTACTTTATACATATCGCCCTGATGCTGATAGTCTGATAATTTAGACTTCTGTGCAAGCTCATAGTCACCAAAGCTGATTGCTCCATTCTCTTCTGTACGGATTAATTCTTTTACTACTGCCATTTCCTATGTCCTCCTAAGACTCTTTTGTTTGCCGCTCCACCGGTTCATCTGCCGATGCCGTACAGTTTTTCACTATCTCTGTACTTTTCCGACATTTTATGTGCTTATTATATAATACATTCACTTTTTTGACCAGTATCTCACTGATTTTTTTATACTAATTTCACAATTTCTGTGAATCATGTGAGTCCTCTGCTTTAATTGTAAATATCTGTCTGCTCAGAGATTTCTACTGTTTTTTCACTTCAAATGCAATCTCGTTTTTATGAAGTTTCACCTGTACACTATCTCCACGTTTTACTCTGCCTTCCAGAATCTCGTTTGCAAGCGCATCTTCTATCTTACTCTGAATTGCACGACGCAGCGGTCTGGCACCATATTTATTATCAGAACCTTTTTCTGCAATAAAATCTTTCACAGCATTTGTCACTGTAAGATGAATTTCCATCTGTTCTGCGCATCGTTTCTCCAGTGTTTTAAGAAGCAATGTCACAATTTTCCGGATATCTTCTTTATTCAGCACATGGAACACCATGATATCGTCAATTCGGTTCAGGAACTCCGGTTTGAAAATCCGGCGCACTTCTTCCATCACACCGCCTTTCATTCGTTCATAGTCTTTCTTCTCATCATTATCAGACATGAATCCCAGACGTTTCGGTTCCATAATCGCCTGTGCCCCTGCGTTGGAAGTCATAATAATAATCGTCTGTTTGAAGTCGACTTTTCTTCCCTGTGCATCTGTAATATGACCGTCATCCAGCACCTGTAAAAGTATATTAAACACATCCGGATGTGCCTTCTCAATCTCATCAAAAAGCAATACACTGTACGGATTTCTGCGGACCTTCTCACTGAGCTGGCCGCCTTCTTCATATCCTACATATCCCGGAGGAGAACCGATCAGCTTGGAAACACTGTGTTTCTCCATATATTCGGACATATCTACACGAATCATCGCCTGTTCACTTCCAAAGACAGCTTCTGCCAGAGCCTTGGAAAGTTCTGTCTTACCAACACCTGTAGGTCCAAGGAAAAGGAAAGAACCAATGGGACGGTTCGGATCTTTAAGTCCTACTCTTCCCCGTTTCACTGCCTGCGCAACAGCTTTTACTGCCTCATTCTGTCCGATCACACGTTTATGAAGTTCTTTCTCCAGACGAGCAAGACGTTTGGTTTCTCCCTCTGTCAGTTTCTGAAGAGGAATCTTTGTCCAGTCAGAAATCGTCTCTGCAACAGCAGCTTCATCTACAACAAGTTTCTTCCTCTTATTTCTACGTTCAGTCTTAATGCGGATTTTCTCCATTTCGGCTTCCACTTCATTTTGGCGTACCTGTGCTTTTTTTGCGCGTTCAATATCTGCAGTCTTAACTGCCTGTTCTTTCTCCTCACGAAGTTCATTCAGTTCCAGTTCATATTGTTCCATTTCAGGTGCTGACTGATAACCCGCAAGCTGAACCTTTGATGCTGCTTCATCAATAATATCAATTGCCTTATCCGGAAGGAAACGGTCATTGATATATCTTTGTGACATTTTTACTGCTGCCTCAAGTGCCTCATCTTCAATCTTTACCCCATGATGTTTCTCATAATATGGACGCAGACCTTTAAGGATCTCAACAGTCTCCTCTGAAGATGGTTCTTCCACTGTCACAGGCTGGAATCTTCGTTCCAGTGCTGCGTCTTTTTCAATATATTTACGGTATTCCTCCAGAGTAGTCGCGCCGATAAGCTGAATCTCACCTCTGGAAAGAGAAGGTTTCAGAATATTAGAAGCATCCAGTGCTCCCTCCGCTCCACCTGCTCCGATGATGGTATGGATTTCATCAATGAACAGCAGAATTCCCTGATGTTCTTTTACTTCCTGGATCACATTCTTAATGCGTTCCTCAAATTCACCTCTGTATTTGCTTCCCGCAACCATGCCGGAAAGATCTAACACAACAAGACGCTTATCCTTCACTGTATCCGGAACCATTCCCATAACGATGCGCTGTGCAAGTCCCTCTACAATGGCAGTCTTACCTACTCCGGGTTCCCCTGTCAGACACGGATTATTCTTCGTACGTCTGCTCAGAATCTGGATCAGTCTGGTAATTTCTTTATCACGCCCTATCACAGGATCCAGTTTTCCCTCTGCTGCAAGCTGTGTCAGGTCACGACTGTACTGATCCAGCGTAGGGGTACTGGTCACTTTTTTGTTTCCCGCATTCCTTGCGTACTGAAATTCCTCTGCAATGGTATCATTGTCAAATCCCATAGCTGTCAGGATAGCCACAAACAACTTCTGGATATTTACTCCCATTGTAAAAAGCAGTCTGGTCGCTACGCAGTCTGTCTCTTTCAGAAGCGAAAGCAACAGGTGCTCTGTTCCACAAAGACATTCCATACTCTCAGCATCTTCCTTCGCCTGTTCAATGATCCTTCTTGCTCTCGGGCTGTACTGGGGATCTTTTGTTTCTGCTGCCGCAGTATTGCCCTGAACCGGTGTAACCAGGCTGCTGATAAGTTCCCTGAGTTTCTTCT
>NZ_JBWJVQ010000268.1:0-4692 GCF_056339875.1 Blautia sp. ZXY-1-C6 | reverse complement strand
CCTTCTTCGATAGGACGTGTGTCCAGTTCATATTTTGCATTGAACAGATTCATCTTTCCATGATTGGTATATACATGTCCATGGCGGCCGTTACGGCTTGGATATACGCAGTCAAAGAAGTCAATACCACGTTCAACACCTTCCAGGATATTTGCCGGTGTTCCCACACCCATCAGGTAAGTAGGTTTATTCTGAGGAAGATAGGGGACTACCGCATCCAGGATCCTGTACATCTCTTCATGGGTTTCTCCAACTGCCAGACCGCCGACAGCATAGCCATCCAGATCCATTTCAGAGATCGCTTTGGCATGCTCAATGCGGATATCTTCATAAACAGCACCCTGGTTGATTCCAAACAGAAGCTGTTCTTTGTTAATGGTATCCGGCAGACTGTTCAGTCTCGCCATTTCCGCTTTACAGCGGGCAAGCCATCTTGTGGTCCTGTCTACAGATTTCTGCACATAATCCCTGTCAGCCACACTGCTGGGACATTCATCAAATGCCATGGCAATGGTGGAGGCAAGATTGGATTGGATCTGCATACTCTCTTCCGGTCCCATAAAGATCTTATGCCCGTCAATATGGGAATTAAAATAAACCCCCTCTTCTTTGATCTTTCTCAGCTTTGCAAGGGAAAATACCTGGAATCCGCCTGAGTCTGTAAGGATTGGTTTGTCCCATACCATAAATTTATGAAGGCCGCCTAACTGCTTTACTATTTTATCACCCGGACGCACATGAAGATGATAAGTATTTGATAATTCTACCTGTGTTCCGATCTGCTGTAAATCCATGGTGGATACAGCGCCTTTAATCGCACCGATCGTTCCCACATTCATAAAAACAGGAGTCTGGATCGTACCATGCACTGTATGAAACTCTGCACGCTTGGCACGGCCTTCTGTTTTAAGAAGTTTATATTCTGCCATTTTTTCTCTCCTCTTGATAAAAATCACTTTTTCTATTATATCCCGAAATAGCTGAATTTTCAACTGCAAATAAGGTAATCATTGGTAAACTTTCATATTGTCTTTTCCAGACCATTAGCGTATAATATTACGGAATATTCCATATCTGGAAACAGATATTTAATAGGAAAGAACAGGATAGATTTTTACTGTTTACTTCGTGTCCGGCAACACGCTTTGCATGATATCAGCAGCAAACAGTAAGGAAAATGTTACTGTTCACTCCGTTCTCAGTAACGTAGCCAAAATTCATTCCAGATTGCCTGTGGCAATGGAATTTTGGCTTGTATGTCTCGGGATTTTGGCATATTCATGCCAAAACACCTCGCGGGATAGTGGTGTGTGAACAGTAACAGGAAAATTTCAATTTTGTTTATATACAATACGAGGAGGCTTGAATTTACTTTATGAATTACAAAACACTTGGAATTGACATTGGTTCCACTACTGTAAAGATCGCGATCTTAGATGAGAATGAAAATCTCATTTTCGCGGATTACAAGCGTCATTTTGCGAACATTCAGGAAACCCTTGCAGACCTTCTTCAGGAGGCCTTTGACCAGTATGGCGAGATGACTCTCCATCCTGTGATCACAGGTTCCGGCGGTCTGACCCTTGCCAACCATCTGGGCGTTCCTTTTACCCAGGAGGTTATTGCAGTTTCTACTTCTCTGCAGAAGCTGGCACCTAAGACAGATGTTGCCATCGAGCTTGGCGGTGAGGATGCCAAGATCATTTATTTCGAAAACGGAAACGTAGAACAGCGTATGAACGGTATCTGTGCAGGTGGCACCGGTTCTTTCATCGACCAGATGGCTTCTCTTCTCCAGACAGATGCCACAGGTCTGAATGAATATGCCAAAGATTACAAAGCGCTCTACCCGATTGCTGCACGCTGCGGTGTTTTCGCCAAAACGGATATCCAGCCGCTGATCAATGACGGTGCAACCAAACCAGATCTGTCAGCTTCTATTTTCCAGGCAGTTGTAAACCAGACCATCTCCGGTCTTGCCTGCGGAAAACCCATCCGTGGACATGTTGCATTCCTGGGTGGTCCGCTTCACTTCCTGTCCGAACTGAGAGAATCCTTTATCCGTACTTTGAAGCTGGATGGGGAACACACCATCATTCCGGAGAACTCCCATCTTTTTGCAGCCATCGGTTCTGCATTAAATGCCAAAGAAGACAACTCCATTTCCCTGACAGAAATGAAAGACAGACTCCGCAATTCCATTAAGCTGGATTTTGAAGTAGAACGTATGGAACCACTTTTCGCTTCTCAGGAAGAATACGATGCATTTGCAAAACGTCAGAGTTCCTACAAAGTAAAAACAGGAGATCTGGCTACATATAAAGGAAACTGCTATCTGGGTATTGATGCAGGTTCCACCACAACCAAAACTGCACTGGTAGGCGAAGATGGAACACTTCTCTATTCCTTTTACAGTAGCAACAACGGAAACCCGTTAAAAACTACCATCCGTTCTATTAAAGAAATCTATGAACTGCTTCCCAAAGACGCAAAGATCGCTTATTCCTGTTCTACAGGTTACGGCGAGGCTCTGCTCAAAGCGGCCCTGCTCCTGGATGAGGGCGAGGTTGAGACCGTATCCCATTACTATGCAGCTGCATTCTTTGACCCAGAGGTAGACTGTATCCTGGATATCGGCGGACAGGATATGAAATGTATCAAGATCCGCAACAAGACCGTTGACAGCGTACAGTTAAATGAAGCATGCTCCTCCGGATGCGGTTCCTTTATTGAAACCTTTGCCAAATCCCTGAATTATACAGTACAGGATTTCGCAAAAGCTGCTGTTTTTGCACAGCATCCTATAGATCTTGGTACCAGATGTACTGTTTTCATGAATTCCAAGGTAAAGCAGGCGCAGAAAGAGGGAGCTGAGGTTTCCGATATTTCCGCAGGTCTTGCTTACTCTGTTATCAAAAATGCTCTGTATAAGGTTATCAAGGTTTCTGACGCTTCCGAACTTGGCAAGCACATCGTTGTACAGGGTGGTACCTTCTACAATGATGCGGTTCTTCGAAGCTTCGAAAAGATTGCAGGCTGCGAAGCCATCCGTCCGGATATCGCCGGAATCATGGGTGCCTTCGGTGCTGCACTGATTGCCCGTGAACGCCATCAGGAAGGCGCAGAAACGACTATGCTCTCCATTGATAAGATCAACGAGCTGAAATATACAACTTCTATGGCAAACTGTCGTGGATGTACCAATAACTGCCGTCTGACTATCAACAAATTCTCCGGCGGCCGCCAGTATGTAAGCGGTAACCGCTGTGAACGCGGTATCGGTAAGGAAAAGAACAAAGATCATATTCCGAATCTTTATGAATACAAATATAAACGTATTTTCTCCTACACACCGCTTACTGCTGATAAGGCAACGCGAGGTAAAGTAGGTATCCCGCGTGTTCTGAATATGTTTGAGAATTATCCTTTCTGGTATACTTTCTTTACAGAACTGAAGTATGAGGTTGTGCTCTCTCCTACTTCCACCAGAAAGATTTATGAGTTGGGTATTGAATCCATTCCAAGTGAATCCGAATGCTACCCTGCCAAGCTCGCACATGGCCATGTAACCTGGCTGATCCGCAATGGTGTGAAATTTATTTTCTACCCTTGTATTCCATATGAACGTAACGAGTTCCCGGATGCAGTCAATCACTATAACTGCCCGATCGTTACCTCTTATGCCGAAAATATCAAAAATAACGTAGACGAATTAAATGATCCGTCCATTACCTTCCGCAATCCGTTCCTTGCATTTACTTCTGAGGAAATTCTGGCAAATCGTCTGATAGAGGAATTTAAGGATATCCCGGCAGAAGAAGTCAAAGCTGCTGTGCATAAGGGCTGGGAGGAAATGGCTGCTGCACGCCGCGATGTACAGAAAAAAGGGGAAGAAACCCTGAAATATCTGGAAGATACAGGACGCCATGGTATTGTCCTTGCAGGACGCCCATACCATATTGACCCGGAAATCCATCATGGTATCCCGGATCTGATCAACAGCTATGGTATTGCCGTACTTACTGAGGATTCCATCTCTCATCTGGCACCTGTGGAACGCCCGATCCGCGTCAATGACCAGTGGATGTACCACTCCAGACTGTATGCTGCTGCAAACTATGTAAAGACACGCGATGACCTGGATCTGATCCAGCTCAACTCTTTTGGATGTGGTCTGGATGCAGTTACTACTGACGAGGTTTATGAAATTCTTGACGGAAGTGACAAAATCTATACCTGCTTAAAGATTGACGAGGTAAATAACCTTGGTGCTGCAAGAATCCGTATCCGTTCCCTGATCGCAGCGATCCGCGCGAAGAAAGCACAGGGACAGAAACGTACTGTCAAACCTGCTTCTATTGATAAAGTATCCTTTACAAAGGAAATGAGAAAGGACTATACCATCCTCTGCCCGCAGATGTCACCGTTCCATTTCAGCCTCCTGCAGGCAGCATTCAATTCCTGCGGATACAACCTGGAGGTGCTTCCGAATGACAATAAGCATGCAGTGGATGTTGGTCTGAAGTATGTAAACAATGACGCCTGCTATCCGTCTCTGATCGTTGTGGGACAGATCATGGATGCTCTGCTTTCCGGTAAATATGACCTGAACAAAACGGCCGTTGTCATGTCACAGACAGGTGGCGGATGTCGTGCTTCCAACTATATTGCATTTATACGACGCGCATTAAA
>NZ_JBWJVQ010000267.1:0-7239 GCF_056339875.1 Blautia sp. ZXY-1-C6 | reverse complement strand
TTGCAGCAAGTACAGCCTGTCCGGTTCCCCAGGGTTTCGTGCGGTCAGCCGGTTTCGTAAATCCCTCCGGCAGATCATCAAGCTCCTGGAATACATATTCTACTTCCGTAATTTTCTCAATACGCTCGCCGATCACTCTGCGAAACTCTTCTTCCAGATCTTTACGGATAATAAACACTACTTTGTTAAATCCGGCTTCCAGCGCATCGTGGATGGAATAATCCATAATAATCTCTCCACATGTTCCCACCGGTGCAAGCTGCTTGATTCCTTTTCCAAAACGACTTCCGATTCCTGCCGCCATAATTACAAGTGCTGTTTTCTGCATAAATATTTTCCTCCTGACATTCTTCTCTCATATCAATACTTTTTCAGTCATCTTCTGTCACATACCCTCTCCGCAATATTCTATTCCGCATCCTGAAGATTACTTAATTTTGCTGCCTGATCTGCTGCGATCAGACTGTCAATGATCTCATCCAGATCCCCGTTCAGAACATTCTCCAGTCTGTGCAGTGTCAGTTTGATTCTGTGGTCTGTCACACGGCCCTGTGGAAAATTATAAGTTCTGATCTTCTCTGAACGGTCACCTGTTCCAATCTGGCTTCTTCTTGCCTCAGCCTCAGCATCATGCTGTTTGGCAAGCTCCATCTCATACAGACGGGAGCGAAGAACTTTCAGCGCTTTATCTTTATTCTTAAGCTGTGACTTCTCATCCTGGCAGGAAATTACGATTCCGGTAGGAATATGTGTCAGTCGCACAGCAGAGTCTGTTGTATTGACACACTGTCCGCCGTTTCCGGATGCACGGAACACATCGAATTTACAGTCATTCATATCCAGATGGAAATCGATTTCCTCTGCTTCCGGCATAATAGCAACTGTACAGGTAGAGGTATGGATACGTCCGCCGGATTCTGTTTCCGGAACTCGCTGTACACGATGTACACCACTTTCATATTTCAGTCTGGAATAAGCACCTGCACCTGTGATCATAAATGTTACTTCCTTAAATCCGCCGATTCCGTTCTCATTGAGACTCATCATTTCTGTTTTCCAGCGGCGGGATTCTGCATATTTCACATACATACGGTAAATCTCTGCTGCAAAAAGGGCAGCCTCATCCCCACCTGCACCTGCACGGATCTCCACAATAACGTTCTTGTTATCATTAGGATCTTTCGGAAGAAGAAGGATCTTAAGTTCATGCTCCAGTTCCTCTACATTCTTCTTTGCCTCAGACAGTTCTTCCTTCAGCATTTCCCGCATATCTTCATCTTTCTCTTCCTCAAGCATGGAAAGACTGTCCTGTATCGTTTCTTTGTTTTTCTTATACTCCCGGTAAGCATCTACTATCGGCTGCAGATCGCTCTGCTCTTTCATCAGCTTCTGAAAATGTTCCTGATTATCGGTAACTCCCGGCTCTCCAAGCTCATTAAGCACCTCTTCAAAACGAATGAGCAGATCGTCTAATTTATCAAACATATTTATCCTCCTGTAATTTCTTTCGCCCCAGAACCACCCGGTCCAACCCGGCCAGATCCTGCCTTATCTCAATATCTTCAAATTTATATTTCCGCAAAAGAGCTGACACATCTTCTCCCTGGCTGCATCCGATTTCATATAAAAGCCAACCACCCGGAACAAGATGATCCTGTGCCTGTTTCGTGATAGCCCTGTAAAAATAAAGTCCATCTTCCATACCATCCAACGCCATACGCGGATCATGCAATTTTACTTCATCCATAAGATCTTCAATTTCCGCCGTAGGAATATATGGCGGATTTGATATAATCATATCATAAGCTCTGCTATAATTTCTATTACTATTTTCGCATTCTGTCATTTTTACAGTATCTTTTACAGCAGTCCTTTTCATATACTCTGTTCCGTACACAATGTTCTGCATTTCAGAAAACAGATTACTCTGTACAAATTCCGCATGCTCTGCCACTTCCAGTGTCCGTGCATTCCGCACAGCCACTTTCAGTGCCTCATCTGACAGATCCACGCCTGTTCCGTGTGCATCAGCTCTCTCCTTCAGAATACTGATAAGAATACAGCCGGATCCTGTACACATATCAAGAATATATGGATTTTTCACAGCTTTCATGCATTCAAGAGCGGACTCCACAAGTGTTTCCGTATCCTGTCTGGGTACCAGTACATTCTTATCCACATAAAATTCATGCCCCATAAAAAAAGCCTGATGCGTCAGATGCTGCAGCGGTATGTGTCCCGCACGTCTGCTGATCAGTTCCAGATATCTTTCAGCAACACTTTCTGTGACACTTTCTTCTCCGTATGCAAAATAATACGCCCGGCTTTTTCCTGTGACATATTCCAGGAGAAGCCAGGCATCCAGCCCGGCTTCCTTAATCCCCGCCTGTGCAAGGATCATCTGTCCTTTTTTTAATAATCCTGTCAGAGTTTCTCCGTTCATTGTTCTGCTTCAACTCCAAATTCTTCCTTCAGATATGCTTTCCAGTCAAAAACCGCCTCTACAGCCCTGATCGCAACCTCTGCCATATCTGCTGTCGGTTCCTTAGTTGTAAGTTTCTGCATTGCCAGACCCGGTTTACTGAAAAAGTCAGCAAGTTTGCTGTCTGATCTTCCAGCCCACTGAATAATCTCAAAAGATATTCCTGCTACAACCGGCACCATAAGAAGTCTTCCAAACAGTCTCACCCAGTAAAATGGAACCAATACAAAAATAAAATGCAGAAAAATGCTGACCAGCATAACCAGAAACAGAAAACTGGTTCCACATCTCTTATGCAGTCTGGAGCTTGCAAGAACATTATCCACCGTAAGCGGCAGTCCATGTTCCACGCAGTTAATGCACTTATGCTCTGCTCCATGATACATAAATGTTCTCTGAATATCCTTCATTCTGGAAATCAGAAGCATATATCCCATAAACAATGCAAGCTTTACAAATGCCTCAACTATTGTAACTGCAAATTCCGAAGCGCCACCCCTTCTGCAAAGACTTGCAAGGGCGTATGGCAGCAACATAAAGGCGGCAACTGATACCACGATCGAGACAGCAACTGTCACATATAACAGCCATTTGAACTGCTTATCTTCTTTTGCCTTTTTTGCAGCAAGCTCCTCTTCTGAAAGAGCAGCATTCTTCTGCTTATCCTCTTCGTCCTCCTCGTCCCCTGCGATCTCCGCTGAATACATCAGACATTTTGTGCCGACCACCAGAGAATCCACGAAGCTTACCACACCTCGGATCAGTGGATATTTGAGAAATTTTGCATTTCCGAATACACATTTGTAATCTTCTACTTTTAATTCAATCTCATTGTCCGGTCTGCGGACAGCAATGGAATATTTATCCTTATGGCGCATCATAATGCCTTCCATTACAGCCTGACCGCCGATGTTCGATGATTTCATTATTTTCTCCTAAAGAAACAAGAAAGGCTGAGATTTCCCAACCTCAACCTTCTCAATTCTTACTATATTCTGATTATTTGTTCAGGCCGTATTTCTTATTAAACTTATCGATACGTCCACGAGCCTGAGCTGCTTTCTGCTGACCTGTATAGAATGGATGACATTTAGAGCAGATTTCTACGTGGATGTCCTGTTTTGTAGATCCTGTTACGAATGTGTTACCACAGTTGCAGGTTACAGTTGCCTGATAATAATTAGGATGGATTCCTTCTCTCATGATTTTCACCTCTCTGTAAAGATTCTATTTTCTATTCGTATTCATTTGACGAATTTACTATTAAACAGCTTTATGAGTATAACATATCGTCCCATGGAATGCAAGTTATTTTAAAATTTATTTTAAAATTTATTTAATATTTTTGTTACTGAGAACGGAGCGAACAGTAACTGTTTTTTTACAACGTTTCAGATAAACTTTTGTTTTTTTACAGTCTGCACAAATTCAGCATTATTTTTCGTACGGGTAAACATATTCAGGATCTGTTCTACCGCATCTTCTGACTTCATTCCATTGAGGGCTTTTCGCATAATGTAAACCGCTTCCTGTTCTTCTTTACTCAGCAGCAGATCCTCTCTTCTTGTACCGGATTTCTGGATATCAATTGCAGGGAATACCCGCTTTTCCTGCAGTTTTCGGTCAAGCACCAGTTCCATATTACCGGTTCCCTTAAATTCTTCATAAATTACATCATCCATTTTACTTCCCGTATCCACAAGCGCTGTAGCAAGAATAGTAAGGCTTCCGCCCTCTCTCATATTTCTGGCCGCACCAAAGAAACGTTTCGGCATATGAAGAGCCGCCGGATCCAGACCACCGGAAAGAGTTCGTCCGCTGGGCGGTATGATCAGGTTGTATGCCCTTGCCAGTCTTGTAATAGAATCAAGAAGAATTGTAACGTCTTTTTTATGTTCCACCAGACGACGTGCACGTTCTATTACCATTTCAGACACACGTTTATGATGTTCCGGAAGCTCATCAAATGTAGAATAAATGACTTCCACATTATCGCCACAGATGGCCTCCCTGATATCTGTAACCTCCTCAGGACGCTCATCGATCAGAAGAATGATCAGATGCATGTCCGGATTGTTTCTCAGAATAGACTTTGCCACATCTTTCAGCAAAGTTGTCTTACCGGCTTTCGGAGGAGATACGATCATTCCTCTCTGTCCTTTACCGATAGGGCTGATCAGATCTACGATCCTCATGGCAACTGTGCCGCCCGGTCTTTCCATTATCAGTCTCTCATTCGGAAAGATCGGTGTCATATCTTCAAAATTATGTCGTCTCTGCCCTTCACTGGGATGGAATCCGTTGATAGAGGTCACATATAGCAGGGCACTGAATTTCTCTCCCTGTGTTTTGATACGGATATTCCCCTTAATAATATCACCTGTTTTCAGGTTAAATCTGCGTATCTGAGAAGGTGATACATAAATATCATTTTCCCCCGGAAGATAATTTTCACATCGGATAAACCCATATCCATCGGGAAGTACCTCAAGGATTCCGTCTGCTCTCTCTCCACTGTCAAGCTGTACTGCCTCTGCCGGGGCATGATACTGTGTACGTTCCGGTGTTTTGTTATACTGGGGGATTCTCTCTCCGTTACCTTCCACTTCACTCTGCTGCGGTTTCTCCCGGACTGTTTCCTGTTTTTTTGTCTCACCTTCCAGTTCATCTTCGTGAAGCATTCTCTCGATCAATTCCGGTTTTCTCAATGCTGAAACCCCTTTTAATCCTCTGGCTTTTGCCAAATCCTTTAAAGTTGCCAGTGATAATGATTCATACTTTTCTCTCATAAAATAATCCTCTGCTTTTTGTTTTGATTGTTAATATTGATAATTATTTTTATTTTTGTTTTTCTGATTTCCTATGTATCTGAGTAATTTATTCTTTATGAACTTTTCCTGTAACAGTTAGTGGGATAATCTGTCTGAAGTGACACGAATATCAGATCTGCAGCAATGCATATCGCAGGAAAATTATACTCCTGCTCCTGTGTCGACAAGTTAATTCCTGTAGTAATCCTGTCTGCACACCGGTATTTTTATATTTATCTTAGCACATCTTCTTCATAATTGACAATACCATATTATTCCAAATCTTTATTATTGGCAAGCTGTTTTATACGTCATAAAACTGATATTATCGACATAAAAGCAGAAATCCGGAGACATAAAATATGTCTCCGGATTTCCGATGAATATTGGTATAAAATAATTAACGTACCAGATTTCCCACTAATCCATAGGAAACAATATACATAATGACAGTTGCCATAATAATGCCACAAAAAATTGCCAGAGAGGACTTCTTAATATCAATTTCCAGAAGAGATGCAATCAGAGATCCTGTCCATGCCCCTGTTCCCGGAAGAGGAATTCCCACAAACAGCATCAGTCCCCAAAACTCATATTTCTTTACCTGATCACTTTTTCTCATTGCCCTGTCTTCCAATTTCATAACAAGTCCCCGAAAGAGTTTCGTCTTTTTTAAAACCTTGAAAATCTGTCTGATAAACAACAGAATAAACGGAATAGGAATAATATTTCCAACAATACACAGTGGAATTGCCTTTGCAGCCGATATCTTAAGTAAGGATGCTGCAAGCAATCCTCCCCTGAGTTCCAAAAGCGGAATCATTGAAATAATAAAAACTGCCCCTTCAGGTGAAATATATTGTGACAGATTCTGTGAAAACCAATGTACCAGCGCTTCCATAAAGCCTCCTAACTCTTACTTCAAATAATCCTTCAAAAAATCAATAAATTTCTGCATTTCTTCCTTTGTTCCAACAGTGATACGAAGAAAATTGTCAATTCTGTCCTTCTGGAAGTAACGAACATAAATATGCTGCCCTCTCAATGCCTCAAAAAGTTCTTTCGCAGGGCAGGTTTTATGCGTAGCAAAAATAAAGTTAGACATAGAATCCTGAAAAGAGAATCCCAGTGCCTTCAATTCTTTCTTTGTCCATTCTCTTGTCTCTATGATTTTATTACATGTCTCATCAAAATATGCTTTATCTTCAACTGCCGCCACACCTGCAGCAATCGCTGTACGGTCCATAGTATAAGAATTAAAAGAATACTTCACATCATTCAGGAATCTGATCAGTTTCTCATTTCCACACGCAAAACCAATTCTCATCCCAGCCATAGAACGCGACTTGGAAAATGTCTGTACGACCAGAAGGTTGTCATATTTTTCAATCAATGGAAGCGCCGACTGACTACCAAAATCCACATAAGCCTCGTCCACGATCACAATCACATCAGGATTATGGCGGATAATATCCTCCACTTCCTCCAGCGGCATCTCCACACCTGTCGGCGCATTCGGATTCGGGAATACAATTCCTCCGTTTTCTCTGAAATAATCTTCCGTCCTTATATGAAAGTTCTCATCCAGTGCCGGTCTCTCATATGGAATACGAAACAGGTCTGCCCATACATCATAAAAAGAATATGTGATATCCGGAAAAAGAACCGGCTTCTGTGAATTAAAGAATGTAAGGAAACTCATGGCAAGCACATCATCGGAACCTACTCCCACAAAAACCTGTTCATCCTTCAGCCCGTAATTCTTTGCAATGGCATGTACCAGTTCTCCTGCTGTAGGATCCGGATAAAGTCTCATAGTATCTGTATCCATCTCCCTCAACGCCTTCTCCACTCCAGGTGCCGGCGGATACGGATTCTCGTTGGTATTCAGCTTGATCATATCCGGCTGATTGGGCTGCTCGCCTGGTGTATATGGTATTACTTTAC
>NZ_JBWJVQ010000266.1:0-9571 GCF_056339875.1 Blautia sp. ZXY-1-C6 | reverse complement strand
TGAAGGACTGCTCCCGCTCTTATTCTTACCTTATTTTTCAGGCTTATTGATAAAATTTACAAAATGATAACTCTCCATTATCTGGAAGTATTTAACGATCCTTGGATATAAAGGCTCTGCCTTCTCCCCAAATTCGTCTTTTACCAGTGCAGCAATATCTTCCACTGTCTTCCTGCCATCTATGAGTGGCCAGATAAATGTGCCATTGTCATCCAGATGTATCTTCGTATATCTGGGTTTTCCAAACAGCTTCTGGGCAATCGTGTTAAACGCGCCCTTATTCTCTATTTCCAGCACCATTCTCCCCCTGATATCCGTATGCCAGCGAAGCTGTGCACTGCGCTCAGGAATGAGATCCAGATAATTGATCTGTATTTCTTTTTTCTTTTTACTCATTTAAATATTATCATCTCCGCCTGATCAGGCTTTCTTCTTGTTCCAGATACTGAATTTCAGAAGGCTTAAGATCATAAGTAACATCAGGATCACGCCGCCTGCATTACCAAGGTTAATGCTTCCGGAGAGATCAAATACACTGCTTACGTTTACTACTGCAAGGATTGCAAGAAGGATACCTACAAGACCTTCACCTGCGATCATACCTGCACAGTAAAGTGTACCGTCTGTTGCCTGTTCTTCTTTTTTCTTATCATCAACATTCTTTCTTCCGTCAACGAACATACGAACAACACCACCGATCATGATAGCAGCGTTGAGGTAGATTGGAAGATAAAGACCGATAGCAAATGGCATAACCGGAATTCTTAAGATTTCCAGACCAATTGCAAGGAATACACCGATAAATACCAGTGTCCATGGAAGCTTGCCGCCCATGATACCTTCTACGATCATCTTCATCAGAGTTGCCTGAGGAGCAGGTACTTCTGCACTTCCGTATCCCCATGCAGTGTTCAGAAGATAAAGAACTCCACCGATAGCAAGACCGGCAGCAACAACACCGATAAGCTCACCGATCTGCTGTTTCTTAGGAGTTGCACCAAGAAGATAACCTGTCTTTAAATCCTGTGAAGTATCACCTGCGATCGCTGCTACGATACAGATTACGGAACCAATCGCAATTGCTGCTTTCATTCCGTCGATACCGGTATTGCCGGATGCTTTGATAACCATTGTTGCGATCAGAAGAGTAGCGATAGCCATACCTGATACAGGGTTGTTGGAGCTTCCTACAAGACCAACCATACGGGAAGATACAGTTGCAAAGAAGAAGCCGAAGATTACGATGATCAGCGCACCGATCGGGTTAACCGGGATAGCCGGAACAAGCCAAATGATCGCAACCATTGCCACAATACCGATCAGGATAACGTTCATTGGAAGATCCTGTGCAGTTCTTTCTGTACTTGTATTCTTGCCACCCTTCATGCTCTTCATGGAATCACGGAAGGTTGCAATGATCAGAGGCAGGGATTTGATCAGAGAAATAATACCACCTGTTGCGATAGCTCCTGCTCCGATATATTTTACATAAGTACTCCAGATTTTAGATGCTCCGCCTGCTGCATAAAGAGCAGAAATTGTTTCTGTTCCGGGATACATAACTGTATCAGCTCCGAACAGACAGATTACCGGAATCAGCACCATCCAGCCAATAAGAGAACCAACAAACATAAAGGATGCGATTCTTGGTCCTACGATATATCCAACACCGAGAAGTGCAGGATAGCATTCCATACCAATTTCACCTTTGAATCCTTTAAATGCTACTGCAACGTCTGCAGGGATTACCTTTAAACCGTCAACGACAAATTTAAAGATCGCTGCGATTCCCATACCTGAGAATACTGTCGCAGCGTTTGCACCACCCTCTTCACCTGCAAGAAGAACATCTGCGCAGGCAGTTCCTTCAGGATAAAGAAGTGTTGCATGCTCTTTTACGATCAGTGCGTTACGAAGTGGTACCATAAAAAGTACACCAAGAACACCACCGCAAAGTGCGATTAATGTGATTTCCACGATACCCGGCATTTCACAAAGTCCTTCTTCTGCCCAAAGGAACAGAGCAGGCATTGTGAAAATTGCACCGGCTGCCAGTGATTCACCGGCTGAACCGATTGTCTGGACCATGTTGCTCTCCAGAATGGAGTTCTTTTTCATGATCTTGCGAATTACGCCCATGGAAATAACTGCTGCCGGAATGGAAGCAGATACAGTCATACCTACACGCAGACCAAGATAAGCATTGGCTGCACCGAAGATAACTGCAAGGATAACACCCATGATGATGGATGTCACCGTAAATTCAGGTGTGATCTTGTCAGCCGGAATATACGGTTTGAACTCTTTGTTTTCGTTCATGATTTCCTCTCCCTTTTGTATTGATTTATAAACATAGAACATTATAGCGAAATTTATACAAAAAGGCAAGGTGAAAAAACTGGTTTTTTATGCACTTTACCATATTAACGTGCTAACTTGATAATCTCTTAACATATCAACACGCTCAAACAGCATATTTTTTCCCTGTTTTATCAGTCTATTCATCTGAATCCAACTGTTTAATCAGGTATCTCCCAACAATTCTGGAAAAATTCGAAATATCCCGGATATATGCGAAATCTTTTCCAAATATCTTTTTTCTGTGGATAGGTCCTTTTCTTCCCCTGCAAAGACTCCCAGAACACTTACTCCAAGGTTTCGCAGGTGCCGCACTTCTGTAGCAGTATCATTGATCGCATATTTTCCCATATAAGGTTCCGGGTTCTTTGCGTGAGGTCTGTTTACGATGACATCATATGGTTTTCCATCACTTAATACAATGAGGATTTTTTTCTCCTCAGATCTCTGAAGCAGACCGTATCCTGCGGTTTTGATGGCAAGTCCATCCCTGTTATTGGAAGAAGTTACATAATTAAAAATATTTTCATTAGCTGACTGTGGATCATCGTACTCACGGAATCTGTGAAGGATCGTATAGTCCCAGAATGTGCAGAAGCTCATGACACGGTGAGGCAGGTTTACATTACTTAATGCTTCACTGATGATATAAGCCTGTAATGCCACATCTCCCTGCCTGGACATCTGGGAACCGCTGGCATCGATCAGCACATCTACTACGAAATCAGATGCATCAGATTTCAATTCTCTTTTAAACAGATTTGCTTCACTGCTTCTGCCCACACGCCAGAGTCTGGACGGAATGATCGTTCCTCTGTCTGACAGTACTTCCTGCGTCTCGCTTTTCAGCACCAGTGTCTTTCGTAAAAGGTCTGTGAGGGATGCGATGTTCTGCTTTACGATTCTGTGTTTGTCATGGTAGAGCCAGATATTCTTATTCTTTAATCGCACTGCATATTCGTACTGATAGTTTCGTTTGACCGGATTCTTAAGAATTCCTTCTGTAAAATAAAGGCTGCAGTCCCTGTGAAGTTCCCTACACATCAGATAATTCATTCGCTTCTCTTCTGCAGGAGTCAGATAAGTTTTTCCGAAATTCAACTCAACATAGGTGTATGCTTTCTCAAGTTCTTCCTCTGTGAGAATTGTAATTTTGTGTTTGGTCTGGCGCTGTTTTTCCATTTCTTCAGTGACAGCAGTGTCTTCCATGTCCGTAATCTTATTTGTCATCTGTTCGATGTAACTCTCCAGAGCTTCCTCATAAAGTTCTTCTGTAAGAAAATCTTCCCAGTCGTATTCTGTCAGTTCTTCCAGGGTGACTGCCATAACCTGTTCCAGTGTTCCATGATCTTTCTCAAAATTCGGATCAATGATAGTGTTGTAAAGACTGTCAATAATACGGATCAATTCTATAGTGTCTGCAGCTGTTCTGGCTTTGTAAACCATGTCGCGGATTTCCCGAAGACGCTCTTCTACATAATGGTTTCCATTCTGTAAACGGTCACGCAGGATGGCAATCTTCAATCGGCCAAGAATATCTCCGTATGCGGGCATCCGTTCAAACTCCTGATCCAGGATATCCTCGAATGCTTCCTTCTGCATCTCCCGGACTCCCGGACGTTCCTGACAGATTTTGTCCCCGATTGCTTCTTCTACACATAGCTGTGCTACTGCAGTCAGTTCTCCCTCTCCTGCCTGGCAGAAAACTTTTTTTACCAGATATAAACCCAGCAGATTTCTGTCATAATATTTTGCCAGAGCGCCCTGCTTGATGCCGTCATACAGAGCGATTGCTTTTGAGCGCAGATACAGGGAAACGTCTACTTTCATATTTAACGTGTAATCCCCGCTGATAGTCCAGAGGAGATTGCGGATCCTGTTTTCCAGTTCCAGACGATAATCGTCGATTTCTACGATTTTCTCATCTTTCATATACATCATCCCTTGTCCAGTCTGCCGGAATTCTGGTTTTCACAATATCCTCTACGATTTCTTTCTCGAAAATGTCAAAGGTCTTGTTCACCACTCCCATAGTAACTGCTTTTCTCGGAGAAAGTCCGGTTTCTACAATCTTCATGGCTGCAAGGAGACCTCGCAGATCCAGAGGTTTGGTGGAAATTTCACTGTTTGTGGCTTTGAGCTGAAGATCCAGGAATACTCCGATGAACTGTGTTCTGGCGTTTTCTTTTATATTCGGGAACATCCGGCGGAAAATAAATTCCAGGGATTCTTCAGTCTGAGCCGGCATGTCTATGACCAGAAATCTGGATACCAGCGCTTCATTGAGTTCTTTGGTTCCTGCATAACCGTAATTCATGGTTCCGATAAAACGGGCAGCCGGATGAAGATCAATTTTGTCATAGCCCGGAACATCGATGGAACGGCGATAATCCAAAGTTGCATGAAGAACGGAAACTGCATCGTTCTTTGCCATATTAATCTCGTCGAGGATTCCGAAACCACCGTATTCTGCACACTGATAGATAGTTCCTTTGCGGAGCTTAACTTCGTTGTCCACGAAAGTGTCTGTGCCAATCAGATCTCCGCTGTTAGTATTTACATGAAAAGAAACATTGTACGCGGGACGGTTGAAAATATATGCCAGGTTCTCTGCAAGGATATTTTTTCCTGTTGCCTTCGGACCGGTGAGTAATAGATTCTCCCCTTTGAGCAGTCCGGCAATGGCCATTTCCAGAATGTCTTTTCCGTAAAATGGAATGGATGGTTTCACAATCCTGCCTGCAGTCTCCGGTACCACCTCATACTGGCTGCGGAATTCTTCTACTCTCTTTATCAGTTCAGAGGCTACCTGCTGCTCCTCCAGAAATTTCAGTTCTTCCATTTAGTTCTCCTTTATATAACTATTATAGTCCAGTTTGTGTTATAGAAAAAGGCCGCTTATCTTTTACAGATTCACGACCCTTTTATTATAGCATTCTTCTTTATATTTTTACAACATTATACTTCAAATACAAGATCTCCATAAGATGGCATCGGCCACATTTCCTTATCTACGATCATTTCCAGTTCATCCACAGGCTCACGTAAAGCTTCCATTGCAGGAACCACCTTTTCTCTGCAGAATACAGCTCTGTCCTGTCCCTCTGCATATTCCGGGGTCTTCTCAACCAGTTTGCTCAGCTTACTCATGGCACTGTTTGCAGCCTTTAAGAGTTTTGACGCTTTCTTGAGCAGGTCAAGCTGTACACTTACATCGATCAGTCCTTCGCCCGCTGTCTTCACTGTATTGATCGATTCGCCAAGAACAGTGGTATATCTGATAACTGCCGGAATAATCTGCTTGGTTGCCATGTCGATCATTGTCTTTGCTTCAATATTGATTGCTTTAGAATAAATCTCATATTTAATCTCTGCACGTGATTCAAGCTCAGCTCTTGAGAATACATCAAAAGATTCAAAGAGTTTCACTGCCTTCTCTGTAGTAAGTGCAGGGATTGCATCTACCATGCTCGGAAGGATCGGAAGTCCGCGGCGTTTTGCTTCTTTCTCCCATTCCGGTGCATAGCCATTTCCGTTAAATACGATTTTCTGATGATCTGTGGCATATTCTTTGATCAGGTCATGTACCGCCAGTTCGAAATCAGGAGCTTTTTCCAGACGGTCACATGCTTCCTTAAATACTTCTGCTGTGATCGTGTTCAGGACTACGTTACATGCAGAAATAGAATCCCTTGAGCCTACCATACGGAATTCAAATTTATTTCCTGTAAAAGCAAAAGGTGACGTACGGTTACGGTCTGTGGCATCCTTCATGAAATCAGGCAGAGTCTTAACACCTGTTTCCAGCTTACTTCCCTTTTTACTGTGAGTTGCTGTTCCTGTGCTGACCAGCTGTTCCAGAACATCCTCCAGCTGCTCTCCAAGAAATACAGAAATCACTGCCGGCGGTGCTTCATGGCCGCCAAGTCTCTGGTCATTTCCCACATCTGCCGCAGATTCACGCAGAAGATCTGCATGTTCATCTACTGCTTTCAGGATACAGGTGAGGACCAGAAGGAACTGAATATTTTCATGAGGTGTTTTGCCCGGATCCAGAAGATTGATTCCGTCATCTGTGGTAAGAGACCAGTTGTTATGCTTACCGGAGCCATTCACACCTGCAAATGGTTTCTCATGAAGGACACAGCGCATTCCATGGCGGCTGGCAACCTTTTTAAGAATACGCATCATCATCTGGTTCTGGTCTGCTGCGATATTGACCGGTGCATAAATCGGTGCAAGCTCATGCTGTGCAGGGGCAACCTCATTATGCTGTGTCTTTGCAGGAATTCCAAGCTTCCAACATTCTTCATTTACCTCTTTCATGTATGCGGAAATTCTCTGACGGATACTTCCAAAGTAATGGTCATCCATTTCCTGTCCCTTCGGAGGCATAGCTCCAAAAAGAGTTCTGCCTGTATAGATCAGGTCTTTTCTCTGAAGCCATTTCTCTTTATCGATCAGGAAATATTCCTGCTCTGCTCCTACTGACGGAGTTACTTTCTTAGAAGTTGTATTTCCGAAAAGTCTCAACAGACGGAGTGCCTGGGTGTTGATTGCTTCCATAGAACGAAGAAGTGGTGTCTTCTGGTCAAGTGCTTCTCCCGTATAGGAACAGAATGCAGTAGGAATACAGAGTGTTCCGCCTGCTGCATCATGACGGACAAAAGCCGGTGATGTACAGTCCCATGCTGTATATCCTCTCGCCTCAAAAGTTGCTCTTAATCCACCGGACGGGAAAGAAGATGCATCCGGTTCACCTTTGATCAGTTCTTTTCCGGAGAAAGACATCAGGACCTTGCCGTTATCCATCGGAGCAGTGATAAAAGCATCGTGTTTCTCTGCTGTCACACCTGTAAGGGGCTGGAACCAGTGGCTGTAATGTGTGGCACCTTTCTCGATGGCCCATTCTTTCATCTCGTGTGCTACTACATCCGCAATTTCCATAGACAGTTCTTTGCCCTCTTCTATGGTTTTTTTCAATTCTTTGTAGATCTTCTTCGGAAGTCGTGCCTGCATGACGGAATCATTAAACACGTCACATCCAAAAGTCTCTACTACATTGATATACTCACCCATTTTATTTCTCCTTTTTATTTATTAACGGGGAAATTCCAATTGATCTGGTTTCCTCATTTTTTGTACTTTTCAGATACAGATTCAGTGCTTCGTGGCAGTTTTCAATCTCTATCTGTGTATGACTGCCGCCGTATTCACCGTCCAGAGTCCATGGTACCGGTTCTTCTGAGGTAATGGTCACCCTGGCTGATTTAAAAGAATGAATCAGATCTGTATTGTCCTCTGCTGTCAGCATTGCAGTCATGATCTCCTGCAATTCCAGCGGATTCTTCGGTCTTGTAATCATGGTAACTTCAAAAAGTCCGTCATTCATATCCACGTTCTTGCCTGTAAGGTTCTTAAACCCTCCCACTGAACGGGAATTGGTGATCATCCCAAAGATGAAGTCATCCTCCACAGTTAATTCTTCGGATTCAATTCTCATATGGTATGATTTGATATCAAAAAGGCGTTTCACTCCCTCAAGAAGATAGGCTACATGGCCAAGGATATTCTTGAGATCCTGATCTGTCTGATAGGCTACATCTGTGAAAAGACCGAAAGCTGCTATATATGTAAAGCTCTGGTTATTGAATCTGCCGATGTCACAGTGATAAAGTTTCTCTTCCATAATCATGGAAGCGGCATCTGTCATGCTTTTCGGCATAAAGAGACTGTTTGCAAAGTCGTTGGTGCTTCCTGCCGGAATGTATCCGATGGGAATGGAACTCTTCTTTTCCATTACTCCGGTAACCACCTCATCAAGAGTCCCGTCTCCGCCGCTACATACGATAAGGTCCACTTTGGATTCGTATTCTTTGGCTTTCTCGTAGGCATCTTTTGGTTTCTGTGTGGAATAGATAATGACTTCATAACCGCCTTTGTTGAAAATATCTACTATATCAAGCAGGTTTGTTTTGATCTTGCCTTTACCTGCCTTGGGATTGAAAACAAAGAGCATTTTTTTGTTCATTTCGAGCAACTCTCCTTTTTTCAGGGTTTAAATGCGTAGTTTTCAGAGTACGCAGATTTCTATTTATATAATATAAGAAAAAAGGGTGGAAAAGTCAATGGGGTTTGACGGGCAAAAAAATTGGGGACGACAGGAAATATTTTTGGTTTCAGGTGCGGTTTCGCGGGCTAATAACTCTAGGTGTGTGGAAATCTGCTAAAAACATTCAAAAATTGCTCAAACTCGCTTCGCTCAGACAGTGAGCAATTTTTGAATAACGCAGATTCCCACGCACCAAGAGTTACTACACCCACTGCAAATGCACCTGAAACCAAAAATATTTCCTGCCTGTTGGCTGGCTGCGGGACTGCCGAGCTGTTACTGCTCACTTCGTTCACAGTAATGCGCCTTGCAACGACAGGCTATGCAGATGAGATTTCCTCACAGAACATTTTGCAGGATGGTAACGCATGAACCGGGACTGGTGAATAGTTGCAATTTTTCTAAATTTTTTATGGCAAGTTATATTTTGGCGTGATAAAATGGGGATTGTATTTATTAGGTAATTGTAAAACGAAAAACCAATATTTTCAATAGGTTCAGAGTTTCGCAAATGCCTATTGTATTTATTATAGAAAGGATTTCTTATTCATATGATTAAATTGATTGCTTCAGATATAGATGGAACTTTGGTAAAGGATGGGACTCTGGCTATTGACAGGGAGTATATGGAGGTTATCGGAAGGCTGATTGATAAGGGGATTGTTTTTGTGGCATGCTCCGGACGGCAGTACAGAAGTGAGAGAAAACTGTTTACCCCTGTCGCAGACAGACTGCTTTATATCTCTGACGGAGGAACTGTTGTACGGACTCCGAAGGAAATTCTGAAAGTGGATACTCTGCCTGACGAAATCTGGAAAGGAATGTGTTCTATGGTAAGAGAGAATATGCCTTCCTGTGATTATTTTATTTCCACACCTGAACGCTGTTTCGCAGAAGACGGAGGCAGCCAGATGTTTCACTGGCTGAGAGATTCTTACGGATATGATATCCATGAAGTTCCGGAAATGTTAAAACTCGAGGGGCAGCAGGTAAACAAATTTGCTGTCTACCACCCCAACGCCTGTGAGGAAATGTGCGCCCCTTTATTCACTCCCACCTGGAAAGACAAAACAGTTATGGCTGCCGCCGGCAAGGAATGGA